>JAQVHS010000001.1:0-124826 GCA_028696075.1 Candidatus Gastranaerophilales bacterium | reverse complement strand
AGACAATTCTAAGTCGTTGCTAGGAGCTTCAGCGACGTGGCAATCCAGATTGCTTCGCTACGCTCGCAAAGACAACTTGATGTCATTGCGAAAAAATACAAAGTATTTTTGTGGCAATCTAGTTAATAATTTTATAGTACAAATCGTCCCAGTTGGGGTTTAATGCTTCAATCAAGTCTAATTTTTTCTTTCTTGAGCCTGCCTTGATTTGTTTTTCTCGTTGTATAGCTTGGGTTATATCGTCAAATATTTCATAATAGCCCAGTTTATCAACATTATATTTCTTAGTAAAACCATCAACCAATTTATTCTTATGTTCATAAATTCTTTTAGTTAAATCTGAGGTCACACCTGTGTAAAGAGTCCCGTTCTTTTTGCTGAATAGGATATATATGTAACCTTTTTTGGATTGCTTCGTCATTTTGTTCCTCGCAATGACAATAAAAATGCCTTTGGCACACCCAATGGCATCCACATACTAATCTAGCATATTTTTGCAAGGAAAACTATTGTGGATTGCTTCACTGCGTTCGCAATGACGGTGATGGCGTAAGACAATTCTAAGTCGTTGCTAGGAGCTTCAGCGACGTGGCAATCCAGATTGCTTCGCTACGCTCGCAAAGACAACTTGATGTCATTGCGAAAAAATACAAAGTATTTTTGTGGCAATCTAGTTAATAATTTTATAGTACAAATCGTCCCAGTTGGGGTTTAATGCTTCAATCAAGTCTAATTTTTTCTTTCTTGAGCCTGCCTTGATTTGTTTTTCTCGTTGTATAGCTTGGGTTATATCGTCAAATATTTCATAATAGCCCAGTTTATCAACATTATATTTCTTAGTAAAACCATCAACCAATTTATTCTTATGTTCATAAATTCTTTTAGTTAAATCTGAGGTCACACCTGTGTAAAGAGTCCCGTTCTTTTTGCTGAATAGGATATATATGTAACCTTTTTTGGATTGCTTCGTCATTTTGTTCCTCGCAATGACAATAAAAGTGCCTTTGGCACACATCACATACTAATCTAGCATATTTTTGCAAGGAAAACTATTGTGGATTGCTTCACTGCGTTCGCAATGACGGTGGATGGCGTAAGACAATTCTAAGTCGTTGTTAGGAGCTTCAGCGACGTGACAATCTGTCAATATATACCGGATTGCTTCACTGCGTTCGCAATGACGGTGGATGGCGTAAGACAATTCTAAGTCGTTGCTAGGAGCTTCAGCGACGTGGCAATCCAGATTGCTTCGTCATTTTGTTCCTCGCAATGACAATAAAAATGCCTTTGGCACACCCAATGGCATCCACATACTAATCTAGCATATTTTTGCAAGGAAAACTATTGTGGATTGCTTCGCTACGCTCGCAATGACGGTGGATGGCGTAAGACAATTCTAAGTCGTTGCTAGGAGCTTCAGCGACGCGGCAATCCAGATTGCTTCGCTACGCTCGCAATGACAATAATTCAAAATGCAATAACAGTTTGTTAAATAAAATAATTTCTTAAATCTTTATGTTTTCGCCGTTGAGGGCGCTTGTGAGTTTTTCTTTTGCGCCGATATGTTCACGGACAAATTCTTGTACAAATTCCACAGCTTCTTTATCTCGTTCGATAACGTCTTTTAGAGAAAGGATTTCGTTTATTGAAAGAGATGAAAAATTCGGGTTTGGTTCGTTTATTACATGCCTGAAAATGCATAGCGCATCGGTTTCATAACCGGGAAGTTGATTTTGGTACGCCATCCAGTGGTGGAAGTGGTGTGCTAAAAGATAAAGACTTACATCTTTTTTTATACTGATAAACATATCGGGCGCGATAAAAGAAAAAGAAGGTTTTTCTTTATTTGATAATTCTACCGCAAAGTTTAATATAAATGCGCCAAAGCCTTTGTGGGAAGGGATAAAACCTTCCTCGTATTTTAAAAGCTTAAGAACAGGCGCTATATGCGCTGCAAGTACTATTTTTGTGCCTTTTGCTTCCATAAATTTCAAAATAAGATTGGGCTTATTCATATATTTTTTCAAAATATTTCTGGTAAGCTCGGTTATTTTTTTTGCTTTATCTTCGCTTGAAGTTGAAATTGTCAAAGATTCATGCCCGCTAAAAAATAATTTCTTGGACTTATGTTTATTTGAAATTATGTCTTTATCCTGCGAATCTTTATGAAAAAATGACTTTAAATTAAAATTCATGACTTTCCCTTGGTCTGATATATATAAATAAAAACAAATGACGGGCTGAAATTGATTAATTGAAAAGGGTTAATTGTCCGGTTATTTTCCTGAGAAAGAGCTTTCTGTGCAGTTTTGTAGCGCCGTATTTTTTTATTGCTTCAATATGTTCTTTTGTCCCGTAACCTTTATTTTTATGCCAATTATATTCAGGGTAGTTTTCGGATAGTTTTATCATTGTTTCATCGCGGTATACTTTTGCCAGAATACTTGCCGCTGCTATACTTGCAGAAATACCGTCGCCTTTTACTACCGATTTTTGTTTTATATTAAAGTTTGGGATGGTAAAGTTCCCGTCGACAAAGATTTCACAATCTTTTGAATTTATTTGGACCAGAACATTTTGGCAGGCATTTTTCATTGCTTTTAGCGCTGCTTGAAGAATATTAATTTTATCAATCTCTTCAACTGAAATTTCTTCTATTGAATATATGGTATGCTTTTTGATTTTTTCTGCTAATTCTTTTCTTATTTTGTGGCTTTTGACCTGTTTGGAGTCGTTAAGCGCAAAAAGCTCTTCTAAAAGCGCCTGATTGATTTTCGTAAATATTACCGCTGCCGCTACAACGCTTCCAGCCAAGGGTCCTCTGCCAGCTTCGTCTGTTCCTATAAGAAACTTGCGGGTTTTGTTTGTTTTGTCATATTCAAAAAGTTTGTTTGAACTATTGGTTGAGAGTATCAAGGGTTATTCTCCCTATTCTTCCATGCCTGAAATCTGATAATATCAGGCTTGCACAACGGTTAATATCTGTTTCTCCGCCCAAAAGCAATAAATTTCTTGAGCGGGCTATGTTTTCAAGTGTAATCGGGGTTTCAGACGGCAGTTTGTAATGCGCTGCCGTTAAATTCGGGTATTTTTCCTGCAAAAGTTCCGTGAGTTTTTTGGCTGCTTCCACATTATCATAAGAAGATTCGCTTATAGAATTTACCATAGCGAGTTTATAGGCTGCATCCTGATTTTCAAGTTTCATGGGGATTATGCCGGGAGTATCTAAAAGTTCTATCCGCGGATTAATTCTCACCCATTGCTGCTGGCGGGTTATCCCTGCTTTTGCTCCTGTTTTTACTTTCTTTTTGCCGATTAGCTTGTTAATAATGCTTGATTTTCCGACATTTGGCATGCCTATAATCATCGCTCTTATAGCACGCGGCAATAACCCTTTGGCTGTTAAAGCAGCTATTTTGTCTTTGCCGAGTTCAATTGCGGCACTTATGATATTGGATAAGTCTTTATTGGAGTTTGCGCTTGTGAGCAATACTTTTATATTGGCATTATTTTGCAGAAAGTCTTGCCACTTTCTGCTTTGCTCCATATCAGCCAAATCTGACTTGTTAAGTACAATAAGGCGAGGCTTAGCTCCTATTAACTTCTCAACATCAAGGTATTTGCTGCTTAACGGTATTCTGGCATCTATAATTTCTATCACAACATCTACCAAAGAAAGCTTGCTTTTTAACTCTCGTTCGGCTTTTGCTATATGCCCGGGATACCAGTTTATAGTCATCGGTTAATTACTTTTTAGTAATTTTTTCTTTGATACGTGTAGCTTTGCCGGTTCTTTCTCTCAAGTAGTATAGTTTTGCTCTTCTTACTATACCTTTTCTAAGAACCTTAATGCTGTCGATTCTTGGTGAATGGATAGGAAACACTCTCTCTACGCCTATTCCCTGAAATACTTTTCTTACCGTAATCATTTTTCTTGAGCCTGAGCCTGATTTCTTAATGATTACTCCTTCAAACGCCTGTAATCTTTCTTTGTTGCCTTCGATAATCCTTACCATTACTTTTACGGTGTCGCCCGGCTCAAGTTCAGGTAAGTCTGTTTTAATAAGTTCTTTTTCGATATCTTTAATTATTTCGTTCATGATGTGCCCTTTTAATCAATTATTATTATTATGATTATGATATTTTAAACAAGAAATTTTTTCAAGCCGGGTGTTGGAGTTGTTTTTTTGCGTTGAGTATTAACATAATTACGCATTGCTGTTGTATATTCGCTAGGAAACGGAGCTTCTTCTTTATTTTTGATGGCTTTAGACAAGGTAATCGCAATTTCTTCGGTCAGTGATTTGGCATGCCTGAAGTCTTTGCTTCTGCCATTGATTATCAAATTAAAGTCAACGTACGGTAAGCCTGCTTTTATCAGCGCATCTTGGTACAACTTCTTTTCTTCCGTTGAATTTGTTTCCTTTATAGCTTTTTGCATAGCTCTTACAAAAGCCAGTGTTTCAACCTGGTTACTATCCGCATTGGGATATTTTGCCGTAATATCAGCAGTGTCAAGTACAACGCCTGCAAGCTTTTTCGATGGTAATCCCGTAAGTTGAGCTAATTGTTCCAATGATTTTTTTGCACTTATTTCTACTGAATCTTGCACTAACGGACCGAGCTTAGGGGCTTCAACGTTGGAGTTTTTAAATAAAACCCCCTTTGAAATTGACCTAATACCCTCTGCCATTGTTTTGATTGAAAAAATTTTCATGTAACCGCCTTTTTCAAATATGTTAAAAACACTATATTAAAAATCTACTATCTATGGTTAGTAGCCCTTGCATATTATATTAAACAGCAGAAAAAATTTTTTTGCCAGTAAAATTTATATTTCTTAATTATTTATATGTAAAGGCTGTTTTTACGGTATAATGGTAAAACACAATACATATTGGAGAGTGAATATGACAGCGACAGTTAAAGAACAAAGAGAAACAGTTATTGATAAAGAAAAATTGGCGGCGCTTGAAACCGCTATATCAAAAATTGAGAAAGATTTTGGCAAAGGCTCTATTATGAAACTTGGCGATAAAGCATCAGCCATGGTTGAATCTATTCCGACAGGGGCATTGTCTTTAGATATAGCGCTTGGGATAGGCGGAGTTCCGCGCGGAAGAATTATTGAAGTTTACGGTCCTGAAAGCAGCGGTAAGACGACTTTAGCCCAGCATATAGTTGCCGAAGTTCAAAAACAAGGCGGGATTGCTGCATTTATCGATGCCGAGCATGCGCTTGACCCTGAATATGCCAAAAAACTCGGGGTAAATATTGACCAGTTATTGATAAGCCAGCCCGATGCGGGCGAGCAGGCGCTTGAAATAGCTGAAGAGCTTGTTCGTTCAGGCGCTATTGATGTTATTGTTGTCGACTCTGTTGCGGCGCTTGTTCCTAAAGCCGAAATTGAAGGTGAAATGGGCGATTCTCATATGGGGCTGCAGGCTCGTTTAATGAGTCAGGCTTTAAGAAAATTAACAGGTATTTTAAGCAAAACTAAAACCACTATAATTTTTATCAATCAGTTAAGACAAAAAATAGGGGTGGTGTACGGTAATCCTGAAACCACAACAGGCGGTAATGCTTTGAAATTCTATGCCAGCGTCAGAATGGAGATAAGAAAGATTGAAACTCTTAAAAAAGACGGCTCCGAATTCGGTAACCGTGTAAAAGTTAAGGTTGTAAAAAATAAAGTTGCGCCTCCGTTCAGAATCGGTGAATTTGATATAATTTACGGAGAAGGTATTTCTAAAACAGGTTGTATTTTAGATGTTGCGGTGGATATGGATATTGTTAAAAAAGCAGGCGCCTGGTTTAGCTATCACGATGAAAAAATCGGACAAGGCAGGGATAAAGCCAAAGAATTTTTAGAGCAAAACCCCGCAATACTTCAGGAAGTTGAAGCTCAAGTCAGAGAAAGACTCAGTAATAAATAGTACAAATCTGCGATGTCCGCGCAAGAGACCCGTCCTTGACGACCGCTCCGGGGATCCTCCCGGACTCGGCCGAGAACGGTTCGCGATGACCGCGTTCTTGCCCCTCCCGACCCGACCGAGAACGGTTTGCGATGACCGTGTTCTTGCCCCCTCCCGACCCCGATCGAGAACGGTTTGCGATGACCGTGTTCTTGCCCCCTCCCGACCCGTACGCCACGACCGAAGCTGTTATATTGTGAAGTACGCAGCAGTGCAGGATGGATTTAGCATGTCAATTTTAATGCTTAAGTAACCTGCCTGCCAAAAAATTTTGCAAGGTCTTTTTCAGGAATAATATGAGAAATAACCCTTCCATGCGGGCAGGTTTGCGGATTTTGTGTTGTGCGGTATTTTTTTATTAAATCCTGCATTTCCCAAAGCGACAGTTTCTGGCCCGCTTTTATTGCAGCCTTGCAAGAGGTCATAATAAGCATCTTGTCTTCAAGTTTATCAAAGTTTGTATGCAAACACTCAACAACAGCGCCGACAACATTATCAGGGTTGTTTTGTGCCGTTACGGCAGGCAGTTGCTTTATGCTGACGGTATTTTCGTCGATTTCAAACTTATATCCGAACTTCTCCAACACCTGTGCATTTTCTTCAATAAGGGCGATTTCAGAAGGTTCAAGAACAATTTTATTGGAAGTGAAAAATAGCTGCGAAGGCACGCTGCCGTTATTTTTTAGGCTCTCTTTAAGATTTTCATAAATATATCTTTCATGGGCTATATGCTGGTCAATAATTTCAAGTCCGGCTTCGTTTTCAATTAAAATATAAGTATTTCTGAACTGACCTATAATATCAGGCGTTTCAACGTCAACGGTTTTAATCGAAGGTTCTAAAAATTTTGTCTGCAGAAATTTTTCTTGAGAAACAGGTCTAAAAGAAGGCTCAGAAGCAAAAGAAGAAACAGAGGCGGCTCTGAAAGAAGAGAAGTCGGTTTTTCCTGAAGGGTGGTGCTGGATTTCCGAAAATTTGTCAGAAGGTTCTTCCAATTGAGCCTTGCGTTCAAAAGAAACTTCTAAATCCTGATTGTTTGGTGCAAAATTATTGAGCGCATTTTTTATGGAGAAGTAAACAAAGTTATACACCATATTAGTGTTTGTATAGCGAACTTCTTTTTTGGACGGGTGAACATTCACATCCACTTCATCAGGTTTCAAATTTAAAGAAACCGCCACAAAAGGGAATTTTCCAACGGGTATTAAATCCTTGTACACGTTATCGACAGCTTTTAATACTACAGGGCATTTTACACTTCTGCCGTTTACAAAGAAGTACATCGCTTTTCTGTTGGAACGGGAAAACACAGGGGTGCTTATAATCCCTTGCAAGGACATATTTGCCGAGTTGTCAGTATTTTCTACCGTCATCAAATCTTTCACCAAAGACGGAGAATACACCTCGCTTATCGCTACTTCAATATTACTGCTTCCCGTGGTTTTTAAAAGTACGGCATTAGAGCTTGTCAGCTCAAAAGAGATTTCAGGATGGGAAATGGCAATAGTCTGCATAATTTCCTGAATGTGTGCCAATTCTGTTTTAGGGTTTTTTAAGAATTTCAGCCTTACCGGGGTGTTGTAAAAAAGCTCGTTAACCTCCATGGTTGTGCCGACAGAGCAGCCGACTGAAGAGATTTTAACTTCTGATTCTTTGCATTGAGCCTTGCTGCCGTTTTCATCTTCCGCGGTTTTGGTTATACAGGTAACTTTGGCTATGGATATCATACTGGCAAGGGCTTCTCCTCTGAAACCCAGAGAATTTATATTCCATAAATCTTCCTGTGAAGAAATTTTACTTGTTGCATGGCGTGTAAAAGTAAGCTCCAAATCATCTTTGCCAATGCCGCTGCCGTTATCCGCAACTCTGATATCTCTTGAGTCGGAAGAAATATTTACTGAAATTTTGGAGGCGCCTGCATCTATGGAATTTTCAACTAATTCTTTAACAACAGAGGCGGGTCTTTCAATAACTTCTCCTGCTGCAATTTGACTTATTAAATTTTTATCGAGCCGCTTAATTTTTGCCATTATACCAGTTGAAAATCTCCGTGTTTTTTAATATGTTCAATAAGTCCGCCTTCATTCAATAATTTCACCATAACATCAGGTAACGGAGAAAATTGAATAACGGTATTTTGGGTCATATTTTTTATAACCCCTTCTTTTACATCAACTTCAAGCTCATCTCCCGAGTCAATTTTATCAGTGTTACATTCGATAAGCAAAAGCCCTATATTTATAGCATTACGATAAAATATGCGAGCAAAAGACTTTGCAATAACAGCGCTAACCCCTGCAATTTTAATAATCTGAGGAGCGTGTTCTCTTGATGAGCCTAAGCCAAAGTTATTACCGCCTACGACAAAATCACCTTTTGCCATATTAGAGGCAAAATCAGGGTCGGCATCTTCCAAAACATGTTTAGCAAATTCAGGAAGGTTAGAGCGCAAGTGAAACAACCTGCCGGGGGCAATATGGTCTGTACTGATATTATCGCCGAATTTCCAGGATTTACCTTTTAAAATCATAATATTGCTCCTTAAATATACTTTTCATGAGGGTAAATACGCAAAGTTTCACTGCCGTACAGAACCTCTCTGGGGTCTGATATTCTGCCCATAATAGCACTGTACATAGCGGTTGCAGGCGAAGCCAGATAAATATCCGCTGCGGTATTGCCCATTCTTCCCTGAAAATTTCTGTTTTGGGTAGAAAGACAAACCTCACCGTCTCCGAGTATTCCGGCATGAACTCCTACACAAGCTCCGCATCCTGCGGTAACTATAGCCGCTCCCGCCTCAACAAAGGCGCTTAACAGACCTTCTTCGATTAATTTCAACATAACATCCCTTGAAGCAGGGGTTATCAAACATCTGACATCAGGATGAATTTTATGTCCGTGCAAAATCCTTGCCGCTATTCTGAAATCCTCTATACGACCGTTCGTACAGGTGCCTATTAAGACCTGATTAACTTTTACATCTTTAAGCGCGGCAGCAGGTTTGGTGTTATCAACCGTATGAGGACAAGAAACCATAGGCTCGATTTTAGAAACGTCTATATTAATAACTCTTTCATAAACAGCGTCTTCATCGGCAGTTATATTAACATAATTTTGAAAACAGCCTCTTTTCCTCATATACCCTGCTGTTACCCCGTCTGTTTCAAAAAGCCCCGCTTTTGCACCTGCTTCAACTGCCATGTTGGCAAGAGTAAATCTGTCAGACATATTCATTTTTTTTATAGTCGGACCATGAAACTCAAGCGCCTTATAAGTAGCGCCGTCCGCTCCGATTAAACCTATTAAATAAAGAATTAAATCTTTAGCATTAACGCCCAGTTGGAAATCACCTTCAACAAAAATTTTGAAAGTATGGGGAACCTTGAGCCATGTTTTGCCTAATGCCATAGCAACAGCAATATCGGTAGAACCCATGCCTGTAGCAAAAGCACCTAATGCACCTGAAGTACAGGTATGAGAATCGGCTCCGACCAGAATTTCACCCGGGTAAACAAAACTTTCTATCAGACGTTGATGACAAACGCCTTCCCCAACGTCAGAGAGAACAGCGCCGTATTCTTTGGCAAACTCTCTTAAAACCATATGAGAGTTTGAAAGTTCTTTTCTCGGGCTTGGCGCTGCGTGGTCTATAAACAAAATAGTTTTTTGCGGGTTGGCAAGCCTGTCTTTGCCCAGTTTTTTAAATTCCTGCACGGTTAAAGGTCCTGTTCCGTCCTGAACCATGCATACATCAACATCCGCAATAACAAGCTCACCTGCTTTAACAGGCTTATGCGCATGCGCACTTAATATTTTTTCAGCAATAGTTTGTCCCATATTTGCACCTACACGATTGTACCTGAAGTAATTATATCCGATTGTTCTACTCTGTCTTTCAAAGCCCCGACAGGTAAATAATAAGGAGTCGAAGTCATTATCTTTGCCGCTACGCTCGGATAATAATAGATAAATTTAAGCTCGCTTGCTGTCAAAGGTTTTTGCGTATGAACATTTGCACATCTGACAAGTTCAAGAATGTTTCTGGCTTCATCTTCGTCTTTAAATTCAAGTTCAAGTTTTTCATAAACATTTCTAAACCCTTTAATTCCGCCATATTCGCCCGTGGTAATCATTCTTCCCGTTTCAATAATTTCAGGTTCTCCTCTGCCTAATTCTTCATAGTCGTATAATTCATAATTGCGTCTGTCTTTCAAAGCACCATCGGCATGAATACCTGATTCATGAGCAAAAGCATTATCACCTACGGCAGGCTGGTTAATAGGGATAGGAATATTAAAGGCATAAGCGGCGTACTTGGCTAATTTCCAAGCTTTACTCAAGTCTATGTTAGGGTCGAGCCTGTATTCACTGTTAGAAAAGCCGCTTGATTTTAAAATGGCAAGCAGGCACGAAACTAAATCGGCATTCCCTGCACGTTCTCCCATGCCGTTCACTGCCGTATTGATGTAAGCATTCACGCCTGCATCGATAGCAGCCTTTGCCCCCATAACAGAGTTGGCGGTTGCCATACCTAAATCGTTATGATAATGGAGTTCCATATCCATTTGAGTTTCTTTGGCAATCTCGAAAATTCTTTTATAAGTGTTATAAGGGTCATCGTATCCTAAAGTGTCGCAATATCTGAAACGCTTAGCGCCGTGTTCTTTAGCTGCTTTTGCAAAAGCAATAAGATCAGAGATTTCGGTTCTTGAAGCATCTTCGGCGTTAACCCCTACATCAACAGCGCCAAGAGTTTTAGCTGTGTCAACGGCTTCTGTCATTAAATTGATAATATCCCCAAAATTTTTCTTACCGGAAAATTTACCGTTTATCATTTGTTCGGAGGTAGAGGCGGACAAATTAACATATTTCAGCCGGGGTACAATCTGAAAGGAGTTGACGACATCTTCTCTGATACTGCGCATCCAGCCGCTCAAACGTGTTTTAACAATGGCTCCTCTGTCTACTAATTCCAAATTGCCGTTAAGATAGTTTTGTTCATGTTTTGTAGTAGGGAAACCAAACTCTGATTGAGTAACACCCATATCATCAAGCATAATATTAATAATAGTTTTCTGTAGTTTAGCAAGTCCCAGTCTTGAAGTCTGAACTCCGTCGCGGTTAGTTACATCTACAATATATATACGTTTATCAGTCATTATTTGCCTCATAATAAATTCGCTTAAGTTTCATTCTAACACAAAAAATGCCGTTCTTATGTAACAAAATATTGCTAAAAAATAAGCTAATTCGCCAAATTACAATATATAGAATATTATTATTAAATAGGTTTTTTAACCGATGAAATAAGACTAACCATAATAAATAATGAATAAGGGGTGGAGTATGTTTGGAGAAAACAGAGTATTTTCGCTAAAATATTTACTCGGTGGTATATCAGGTATACTGTTGAGCTTTTTGATGTGTCTGCCGTCATTGGCAGAAATAGCGCTGCCTACAATAAACGTAGGTATGCAGCCGGCTAACTCCCCCAGGGAGTTTTCCCAGGGGATACAAATTTTAATAATGCTTACGGTTTTAACGCTGGCGCCGAGTATCTTGATTATGACAACTTCTTTTACAAGAATAGTTATAGTGTTGTCTTTGACAAGACAGGCAATAGGAACTTCTTCGCTGCCGCCGACGCAGGTTATCATAAGTTTAGCGCTTATTTTGACATTTTTTATAATGGCGCCGACATTTAATAAAATTAATGAAACAGCCTTCCAGCCATATTTAAACAACAAAATCACACAGGAAGAAGCTTTATCAAGAAGTATGGGGCCGATGAGAGATTTTATGTTTAAATATGCGGAGGAAAAAGAGCTTGCGCTGTTTGTTAAAATGTCCAAAATCGAAAAACCTAAAAACAAGGATGATATCCCTACTTACGTGCTGTTGCCGTCGTTTATAATAAGCGAATTAAAAACAGCCTTCAAAATCGGGTTTATGATATTCATTCCTTTCCTTGTTATTGACATTGTAGTATCAAGTATTTTAGTAGCAATGGGTATGTTATTCTTACCTCCGGCAATTATTGCAACTCCGTTTAAAATCATTCTTTTTGTATTAATTGACGGCTGGTATCTGGTTACCAAATCGCTGCTTGAAGGCTTTATGATGTAGGGGGGCAGAGAAAATGACACAAATTGAATTTATCACAATAATACAAAATACCCTCCTTTTAGTCTTGCAGCTTGTTGCACCTGTTTTAATAGTAAGTGTTGTAGTGGGTCTTGCTATAAGTATCTTCCAGTCCGTAACCCAAATACAGGAAGCAACTTTAACATTTGTACCGAAAATTTTTGCGGCAATTTTAACGCTAATTTTGTTAATGCCTTGGATGTTGGAAGTGTTCTTGAATTATACAAATGAATTATTTGCACGAATTTCAGGGATAAATTAAAGGTAAAACAGCTTATGATGACCGACCTTTTATTAATGCTATCACCGACAAATATAGTCATTTTTGTTCTTGTAATGACGCGGTTATCAGGAATGTTTGTCAGTGCGCCGTTTTTTTCAACATTGCCTATTCCGACTCAAACTAAAGCTGTTTTGGTTTTAAGCATAGCTTTTATGATGTATCCCTTTGTAGCGGCACATACAGGGGTCTTAACAACGGGGCTGCTTGATATTCCGTCTCTTGTTATACTAATGTTAAAGGAGTTTGTCGTAGGGGCTACTATCGGGTTTTGTGCGGGGCTTATTTTTTCGGGCATACAGCTTGCGGGTCAGCTACTGAGTATTCAGATGGGGCTTGCGATAAGCGAAATATTAGACCCCGTCACTCAACAAAACGTACCTATTTTAGGGCAGTTCTATCTGTTTATAGCAAGTTTAACTTTTATATTCATAAACGGACATATATGGCTGTTTGAAAGTATTTATAAAAGCTATAATGTTATCCCCGTGAATTATAACTTTATTTTTTCAGGGCAGCTTGTAGAGACCATAATATATTTTGTAAGTCAAATCTTCCAAATAGCATTCAGCATAATTATGCCAATTTATGCGATTTTAATAATCACAGCGACTGTTTTGGGCTTTATGTCCAAAGCAATGCCGCAAATGAACGTATTTATGGTAGCGCTGCCATTGAAAATCTATATAGGAATAGCATTAATGATAGCGTTTGCAATTCCTACCTCAACTTATATAGCAAGTCTAATGCAAACTTTGCTGCAAAACATAAGTACAATGTTTAGTTAAGGAACAAAATGTCAGAAGAAAGAACGGAGAAAGCCACCCCGAAACGGCAGGGAAAAGCAAGAGAAGATGGTCAGGTAGCCAAAAGCCAGGACTTTAATTCTGCACTTGTTTTAACCTGCGGCATAGCGTTGTTTTATATGTTTGCTCCGGGAATGTTTGAAAAGCTGCAATTTGCATTGAAAGAAATACTAAGCAACCTGCGCCCATATAATATAAACCCCGATAATATTATGGGGATTTTGGCGCCTTATGCCACTTTGATGGCTGATATATTAATGCCGTTTATGATATTTTTATTTATCACAACTTTATTTGTGGTGGGAATACAGTTAGGGGGATTGTTTGCGCCAAAAGCAATAAGACCAAAATTTGAAAAGTTTTCACCGATGAAATTATGGAAGAGTTTTGTTGAAACTTTTAACATATTTAAGCCTAAAAAAGCAGTAGAATTAGCAAAATCACTTATTAAACTCGCCGTAATCGGTGCATTTGCATGGAGTGTTGTCGCCGGAAGGAAAGATGAGCTTCTTTTACTGTTAGGTGCGGACGTTGAAACTTTTTTGCTGAAACTTGCGGATATACTGGCGGATATTATTATTAATATTTGTATAGCAATGATTATAATAGGCGTCATTGATAAAATTTACCAAAAATATGAATTTGATAAATCTCTTAAGATGACAAAACAGGAAGTAAAAGATGAGCGCAAAAATGCCGAAGGTGACCCGAAAATCAAAAGCAAAGTGCGTTCTATACAAATGCAAATGGCGCAATCAAGAATGATGAGTGCGGTACCAAGCGCTGATGTTGTGGTTACAAACCCTACTCATTATGCCGTAGCCTTAAGGTACAATACCTCAATTGCCCCTGCGCCGCAGGTAATAGCCAAAGGGACGGATTTAATAGCCTTCAAAATCAGAGATATAGCACAATATAACAATATACCGGTAATAGAAAATCCACCACTTGCACGAACTTTACACAAATTGGTGCCTGTAGATGGTATAATACCAGCAGAATTGTATGCTGCGGTAGCCGAGATTTTGGCATTTGTATACAAGAAAAAACAGCAAGGGTAGAGTATGCTAAGTATCAATAATTTAGCAAAGATATTAAAAAATAACGATATAGCACTGGCGATAGGTCTTGTAACCGTAGTTGCCATGATGATTTTACCCTTACCGGCTTTTATTCTGGATATTTTGATTACCGTAAACATATCATTATCTGTAATAATTCTGTTAGTTTGTCTTTATACAAGAGAACCGTTGGAATATTCGTCTTTTCCGACTATTTTGCTTGTATCGACATTATTCAGGCTCGGTTTAAACGTAAGTTCAACCAGATTAATTCTGCTGCATGGTCATGCGGGCGAAGTAATCCACTCTTTCGGCGAGTTTGTTGTAGGCGGCAATTACGTTGTAGGTACAATTATTTTCGCAATTCTTGTAATTATTAACTTTATGGTAATCACGGGCGGTGCAACCAGAGTAGCGGAAGTAGCGGCAAGGTTTACGTTAGACAGTATGCCGGGTAAGCAGTTAAGTATCGATGCTGACTTAAATTCAGGTTTGATAACAGAAGACGAGGCGAAAGCAAAAAGAAGAAAAATTGAACGTGAATCGGATTTTTACGGTACTATGGACGGCGCCAGCAAATTCGTAAAAGGCGATGCGATGGCAGCTATAGTTATAACTATTATAAATATCGTAGGCGGCTTTATAATAGGGATATGGCAGATGAAAATGGACTTTCTGACTGCAGCTTCAACGTTTACCATATTAACGGTCGGAGAAGGTTTGGTGGCACAATTACCGGCGCTGTTAATTTCAACGGCAACAGGTCTAATAGTCAGTCGTGCAAGCGGTCAGGATAAATCCTTAAGCGAAGATATCAATAAAGAAATGTTTTCTGACCCAAAAGTGTTGGGAGTAGTATCAGGTCTAATGCTTACGCTTGGTGTAATTCCCGGCTTGCCGAACATACCGTTTTTGACCATAGGCGGATTATTGGGCGCTCTTGCTTACACTATTTATTCTGAAATGCAAAACAAAGAAAAAGAGCAGGAAAAAGAAAAAACAGATGAACAGTTGGCGCAAAGAGTATCCAAAAAGAAAAAACGTGCTTCAAGAGAAGAAGTCATGGAGCTTTTAACCGTAGAAGCAATGGAAATAGAAATAGGCTACAGATTAGTTCCGTTGCTTGATTTAGAGCAAGGCGGGGATTTGCTTGAGCGTATTGCACAGATAAGAAAACAAACCGCGCTTGATTATGGTGTAGTATTGCCGTCGATAAGGGTCAGGGACAATTTGCAACTTGCCCCAAATTCGTATCAAATCAAGCTTAAGGGTATCCCTGTCGAGAAAGGAACAGTGTATTCGGACAGATTTTTAGCAATGAATGCCAATAACGATGCAGACAAATACGGCATTAAAGGCATAGCGGATAAAGAGCCGGCTTTTGGGCTTCCTGCCATTTGGATAGCTGAAAGTGATAAAGAATATACAGAAGGTTTAGGTTTCACGGTAGTAAGCCCTTCAGCCGTGGTAACAACCCACTTGAGCGAAGTTATTAAACGCAATATTTCTGATATTTTAACCAGAGAAGATGTAAAATCTCTTGTTGAAAACGTTAAAAAAGTATCGGAAAGTCTTGTGGAAGATTTACTTAAAGAAATGAATTATGCGGAAATACAAATTATTCTGCAAAATCTTCTCAAAGAAAGGGTATCGATAAGAGATTTGCACACTATTTTAGAATGTTTGAGTACTTTTGCCAGAATTAATAAAAACTCTGATTTTTTGACGGAACAATGCAGACTGGCTCTTTCCAGAAGCATTTGTAAACAGAATCTGGCAGATACCGGCGAACTTTTGGCAATCACGTTATCTCCTGATATAGAAGGCGCTATAATGAACGGGATAAGCTCGGACGGTCAAAATTTAACACTGGACCCCGTTTTTACCACAAACCTTATAGACGGATTAAATACGGAAATAGAGCGTGCAATAACAAACACAGGCAGCCAGCCTGTGATATTATGCAGCGCGCCTATAAGGCTTCCATTTAGAAGGCTTGTAGAAAGAACTTTCCCGCAAATTTCCGTAATGTCATACAACGAGATTTCCAGCACAACAACAGCGAAGTCTGTCGGAATAATAAAGATTGAACAAAAAGTCAAATAAATCCGCCAACTATCAGGCGGATTTATTTATTTTAAGCTTTTACCGTTGCCTTATCTTCAATAGGCTTTCTATGTGCTATTTTATCTTTAATCTTAACTGCTAAAGCGACGCCAAGGGCACTGGCAAGAGCCAGTCCAAGATAAGTTAAATAAGCAAGTTTATTATTTTTTGAAACCTTAGCCAATAATTCAGGACTTAAAATACTTTTAGCTAATTTTTGACCTTTAATGGAAGCCAAACCTTCTTCAACCAGCACAGGTAAAAAAGCCGCAAAAGTTAATTTACCCGCATGATTTTTTATGAAGGTAGTTGTTTTATCCCAAATTCCTTGAGGTTGTTCTCCTTCAGCTTTTTTTGTTTTCAAAAGAGAAAGTAAAGCGATGGGTAGAACCAACATCGTTAAAGGTCTCATTTTTTGTAATATTTTTCCAACCGTACTAAAATTAGCATTCATAGCATGACCTATTTCATGAAAATATGCCAAAGAAAATTTCCCACCCGTGGGGATAACTATTTTATTACCTTTTGGTGCAAAAAAGGCATTTTTACCAACTTCAAGCATATTTAAAGGACCTCTTATTAAAAGTTCCTTTAGCCTATAGGGTAAAATTTTAGGGGCATTAATTCTTAATAAATCAGCTACCTGCTTGGCACTATCTCTTGTATATTCAATAAAAGAAACGCCCTTAGCTGCTAAACCTGATTTGTCCAATAAGGTTTTTACTCCATCGCTAAGCAAAGTCAGCTCATCTTTTGACAAGTTCTCATTTAACTTGACAAGCTTCTTTGCTATTGCCATGTTTATGGTTCGATTAGGAATATTCACAGCCAAACCTGCTGCCAAATTTCCCGCCAAAAAACCACCTGTAGAAAGCAAAAATCCCGGTGATTTATACTTTTGTTCATTGTTATTAACTGCTACCATACGAACCTACCTAATTTTCCATTACAAGAAGTATAAAAACATAAAATTTTTTTTATTGCCAATATACCAAGTTAAAAAAACTATTTGTAAACTAATTGTAACAAACAATTTACTATACATAGTGGATTAAAACCCAAACATATAATAGGATAATAATATTATTACAGGGAACTAAGGATAAAATATGAAAAAGTTTTTAACATTAATACTTTTAACGGTAATAACTGTTTTTGCAGCCAATAATGCATTTGCCGCGGCAACAAAGAACATAGCTGTTTTTTCGCTTGATATGCCGGCCGGCGGTTCAAGCTACTCTCTTTATCCCGCATCTGTAAATATGTTCAGCTCGGACCTTGTTAATTCCTTAAATGCAAAACAGGGGCTAAAAGCTATGGATATTTATACTTCCAGACAAATTTTAAAATTAAACAATCTTGAAAGCAAATATCAAAAAATGGCAAGTGAGTACAAGAATAATTACGTTATTGATTATAAAATTTTAGACGAAATTGCAAGTTCGCTTGATGTAGATTATGTAGTTCTCGTAAATGGGGGGTTTGATACACAAAGTTCTTTTTTAAAACCTAATATAGTACACAAACTGCAATGGATATGGGCGCCAATGGCAACGCCTTCGGCAAAATTTGAATTAATGACAACGGTTGTGGATGTGCAAAACAGAAGTTATATTTACGAAAAAAGCCTTGGTAAAGACTTTAATATAAATACATTCCAACAGCCGGCACAAGAATTCGGTGAAAATATAGTTCCTGTTGCACAAATAAAAAAATATACCCGACCTACGGCTCAAAAAATAGCGTCGGAAATTTATTTGAAAATTGCGCCGCAAGTACCTGATGTAGATGTACAAACGCAAGTGCATGCCCGGGAATTACCCCTGAGTCAAGAACAAACTTTTGAGTCAGAAATTCCCATGAACAATCAAAATCAGGTCGAAATCCAGCCTTCTACAATCAATGATGCCAGAAAAGAAAACTACAAAAAGTGGATTTTACGATAAACGTCAGCAAGAGGGCTAAGCAACCGGGAAGCGTTGCCAGAGAACATTTTTATTGTTATTCGGCTGTTTAATTTAATTTGCCAAACCGTATTTGCGGGGGGGCGGATTTGTTTCAGCGGTGCAAAAAACCGACGTTTTGAGAGTCGGCGGGTTTACCACATCAGCGCAAAAAAAAACCGACGTTTTGAGAGTCGGCTAAGTCTACCACATATTAGAGAGAGGAATTAGAGAGAGAGAATTTGTTTACATTAGTATAGTTCCACATGTTTCGCTTTTTTAAACATGTTGACCTGTTTTCGCTTAATAAAACTTAACCTGGCAGGGGAAATAGTTGATATTACTTAATAATCAATTCGTCTTTGAATTTATAAATTGCATCGGCTATCCTTTCGGAAGCCAAACCGTCGCCGTAAGGATTCACTGCCGCAGACATGTTTTGATATGCCTGCTCATCATCCAAAAGCATGCTGATTGTATTAACAATTTTTTGTTTATCAGTACCGACAAGTTTTACCGTTCCAAACGCTAATGCTTCAGGACGTTCTGTTTCATCACGTAGAACCAGAACAGGCTTGCCTAAAGAGGGCGCTTCTTCCTGAATACCGCCGGAATCTGTTAATATAATATGAGCTTTTTTCATTAAACTTGAAAACGGAGCATATTCGAGCGGGTCAATTAACTTTATACGAGGATTATTATCCAGTTTTTCAAATACGGTTTTTCTGACATTAGGGTTTAAATGCACCGGATAAACCACCTGGATGTCATCATACTTGTTAATAAGTTCTAAGATAGCATCACAAATATTTTCTAACGGTCTTCCAAGGTTTTCTCTGCGATGTGAAGTCATTAAGATAATTTTTAGATTTTCATCAAGCCCTAAATACGATAAATCCGTTTCATGATGTTTTACGGTGTGTAAAAGAGCATCAATTACGGTATTCCCTGTCAGAAATATCCTTTCTTTATCGGTAATACCGCTGTTAATGAGATTTTCGACGGATTTTTCGGTAGGGGCATAAAAATAAGTACAAACACTGTCTGCTACAACCCTATTGATTTCTTCGGGAAACGGATAGTATTTATTAAAAGTTCTTAAACCGGCTTCGACGTGGGCAACCGGAATTTTGGCATAAAAAGCGCTAAGCGCTGCAGCCATAGTAGTGGTGGTATCGCCATGAACCAAAACAATATGCGGTTCGGCTTTTTCAAAAATTTCCTTCATGCCAAGCAGCATGCCTGCAGTCAACGTCCACAAATCCTGATTATGCTTCATAATATTCAGATCATAGTCAGGGGTAATTTTAAACAAATCCAAAACCTGGTCCAGCATTTGTCTGTGTTGTGCGGTAGTACACACGATAGAAACGAATTTATCGGGATGTTTTTCCAGTTCCATAACAACAGGAGCCATTTTAATGGCTTCAGGTCTGGTGCCGAAAACAGTTAAAACACGAATTTTATCCAAGGTAATCCTCTCGGGGCTGTTAATTATAAATAATAGCATAAAACTGTTTAACGGTGTTCATTAAAAAATAGCTTGAAATCATGTTAAATTTATTGTTATAATGATGTCCGTACATTAACGAGGGTAAAATCATGGGAAACGAAGACCAAAATATCCAAGAAAGTTCAACTGTTGAAGAAAAAAAAGTTATAAATAAAAAATTAATAATAGCGGTTATATCAGTTGTCGTAGTAGCAGCGCTTGCTGTAGGCGGTTATTTTGGATATCAGGCTTATAAAGAATACACCTACAAACAACAGTTTGTAGTTAAGTTAAGAACTTTTTATGAAGAATTTTCGGCAAGATTGAACTCTTATTTGGCTGCAAAAGGCTGCCCCAAAAACTTAACTTGTGAAAAAATTGTCAAAGAAGGTTTTTATGATTCTTTTGCAAAAGAAAATTTAGGGGCGATGAAAATTTGCGGAGTGAAAAAAGGCGGTAACTGCATGCCTGACAGATATAAAATTTTGCGTGGCGGACTATGGGCAAATATGAATGAATGGGATGGTTTTAAGTTCCTTTCATCAAACGGTGCAAGCGTAATAATGAAGAACAACGGCACTTGCAGAAACTATAGCGTAGAGAACAAAGCGCCTTTAAATTGTGTTTTAGGTTATATATTCGTTGATGTAAACGGACCTGTTGACCCTAATATTTACGGACGTGATTTATTCTATTTTTATCTTACAAAATCGGGTGAGATAGTTCCTATGGGTGTAAAAGATGATAAAGTAGGCTACTGGAAAACTTCAAAAGGCAAATGTGACCCTAAAGACGGAAACGGCGAACAGTGTGCTGCCAGAATTATTGAACAAAATTGGAAGATGAATTATTAATCATTTTCGGAAATAAAACTAATTTATATAAAAAGCATAGATGAAATTCTATGCTTTTTTGTGTTTATATGTTTAAAATTTTTCCAATGCGGGTATATAATAAATAGCAGAGACAGCATTGATTAACAAGTTTTTCTTTATTTAAAGAAGGGGCTCGAAACGAGTGGAAGGTTAGTTCAATACTGTCTTTTGCTGTGTTTATACTCATATTAATTTCTTGTGCAAAAACTTTATATTGTTTATCATATAAGCTATGAAAGAATTAGATTTAATAGAACTGATAAAAAACAGCATTGACAGCACAAACAGTATTGGCGATGATTGTGCCTATATAGAAGACCTCAGGCTGCTTCTTACAACTGATATGCTTGTAGAAGACGTTCATTTCAGATTATCTTCAACTACACCTTTTGATTTAGGTTACAAATCTATGGCGGTAAATTTAAGTGATATAGCTGCCGCAGGAGGAATTGCAAAGTTTGCGCTTATCTCGTTAAGTCTTCCAAAATATATAGATGAAGCTTTTGTAGAAGAATTTTATGACGGGTTAAAGGAAATATCAACAAGGTATGGGGTATCAATAGTTGGCGGTGATGTCGCGGGCGGTGAGAAACTTGTTGTTAATATAACGCTTTTAGGCTCTCCTGACGGAATTATTCCCGCGAAAAGGAGTACTGCCGGAGAAGAGCAAATTGTAATCGCAACGGGATTTTTTGGTTCAAGCGCAGCCGGGTTATGGATTTTAGAAAATCCTGATACTATTGCGCAGCAAAAAGAACTGCCTGAGTTTATTTTTGACAAATTCAAGCGAATTCATAACCGCCCCGAACCGCAGATGGGATTTGGCAGAATTATAGCCCAAAATTCACAGCCTTTGCCTTGTATGATGGATACAAGCGACGGGCTTGCTGATGCGCTTTTTAAAATTTCGCAGGCAAGCCGGGTTGATATTGAAATAGATATGGAGTTCGTACCGATTGATGCAGACTTAAAAATTATATCAGATATGGCAAATGTTGATATAAATAAATGGATTTTGTTCGCAGGAGAAGACTATCAGCTTGTTGCCTGTGTGAATGAGAAAACAGCGGAAAAACTTGCGCAAAAAAATATTCCTATACGTAAAATAGGTAAAACAGGCAAAAAAACAAACAGTCCGACTGTAATTGTAAAACAGGGGGATAAAAATTTTATTATAGATAAAAATGCAGTGGAAACAGGCTGTTTTAGTCATTTTTGAAAACTTTTGACTACGATTTTATAAGCTGTTATAATCGGCACAGAGAGAATTAATGAAAAAATTTTTAACCGCAATATTTTTAATATTTCTGATGATAACAACAAGTGCCTGTAATAAAAAAGAACAGGTACAAACTGACCTGTTAACTCAAATAGCCGCCAATGAAAAATTTAAAATCGGAATCAGCTATGATTCAAAACCTTTCAGTTATATAAATGACGGTAAGTTACAAGGTTTTGACGTTGATTTATCAAGAGAAATAGCCAAAAGAGTTTTTAACAACCCTGATATTGTTGATTTTAAAGAAGTAACGCCGTCAAACCGTATTTTGATGTTAAATTCTAAAAAAATTGATGCGATAATTTCCACAATGTCGATAACGAACGAAAGATTAAGAATAATCGACTTTACATCACCTTATTTTATAGCGGGACAGGCGATTTTAGTTCACAAAGACGCGCAGGTGCGTTCCGGAAAAGATTTAAACGGAAAACCAATCGGGATTGTCTTGGGTACAACCGCAGAAAAGAATATCCGTTTTGTCGCCACAAATGCCAAAATAAAAGGCTATAAGCATTATAAGGATGCCTTTTCAGACTTGAAAAAGGATAAAATCAAGGCATTAAGCACTGATGATTCCATTTTATACGGCATTATCCTTGACGACCCTGATTATAAAATACTGCCCGACAGGTACACAACCGACTATTATGCAGTAGCTTTAAGAAAAAACAGTAACACGGCAGCCTTAAACAAAGCCGTTTCGCAAGCAATCAAATCTATGGAACAGGACGGCACTTTGCAATATCTAAGTAAAAAATGGCATGTAGATAAGAGATAAAATTACAAGCCTGTTCTCTTTTGTTTTTTGCTATGGTAGGAATTATCATATAAAGTTTGAAAATTGTTTTGCATTTCTTTGTAATTTTTAGAAGTAACATTCAACGCTTTATTAATTGCCAGAAAAATAAACGGCACAACAAACAGCATTACAAAAATAGTGATTAAAATCTTAATGGCCATTCCTTTAATGAACCGGGTTTGCCGTTTCTCATTTTCTTGTTCTCTATAGGTTTCTAAAATATCATTAATAATGCTATTGCGTTCATCCACACTCATATCGTCAATCAGGGAAACAAATTTATTATTTATTTTAACGACGTATTTTTTGTAACCCTGCTCTTCAATATGGTGTAATTCTTTATCTAATGTACTTTGTTCGAGATTTTCGTCAGAAAATTCCATGATTTCCTCAAATTACTTTTTATGCCATAATAATTTTACTACATATTTTTATTCTCGTAATCGATTTATTAAAGGATATTTACAGTGAAGATTGATAAAAAAAGAATATCAGAAGTTATTGAAAATTTAATTACCCCAAGAGTTTTAGTAATAGGCGATCTTGCGCTGGATGAAATGGTTTACGGTCAAACAGCAAGAATATCAAGAGAAGCTCCTGTTTTAATCCTGAAACATTCTGAAACAAAAATTATACTGGGCGCCGGTTCAAATGCAGCACATAATATCTCGGCTTTAAACGACGGAAAAGTAAGCACAATCGGTATTTATGGCAGGGATTATCATGCGCCTGTTTTGCTTAATACACTAAAAAAAGCCAACATAGATACTTCTTTAATGGTAGAAGATATAAACAGACCTACAACAACCAAAACGAGGATATCAGGGTTCTCGGTTCAATCTGTAAGGCAGCAAATAGTAAGAATAGACAGGGAAATGAATACACCTGTCAGCAAAGAAACGGAAGACAAAATTATAGCAAATATAGAGGTATCTGTTCCCGATTTTGATGCGGTTGTGCTGTCAGACTACGATATAGGCGTCATGACGCCAAGAATTATTGAATGTGCAATTAATACAGCGAAAAAACACAATAAAATTATCACGGTAGATACACAAAAAGACTTAAACCGGTTTAAAGGTGTAACATGCTTAACCCCAAACCAGCCTGATGCGGAAAAAGCCACGGGATATCTTATCAATTCCTATGATAAAGCAATAGAAGCAGGACAAGACCTTATCGATATTACAGAAGCCAAGATGATGCTTTTAACAAGGGGTGATGAAGGCATGATAGTATTTGACGGGAAAGATACGTTCCATTCGGTAAGCGCTTTTAACAAAACTGACGTATTTGACGTAACAGGAGCGGGGGATACAGTAATAGCAGCATTTACGCTTGCTTTGGCTGCAGGCGCCAGCGCTTATGAAGCTGCAATTGTGGGTAATCTTGCGGCAAGTCTGGTTATCCGTTATTTTGGCTGCGCTACAACAAGCCGGCAGGAATTAATTAAAAGTTTAAATGAATTAAATGTAGAATAATAAGCGATATCAGGCATTAAGAGGCTTAGTTTGGTCTAAACCGGGACTTGCCGGTTGTTTACCCTTCAATGATGCCACATATTTGTTATTTGTAAAATTACCTATTTTATTAAGCGCAATAGTGGTCAAGAAACCTAAGAATAAGGCGCCGGGACCTGACGCTACCTGTCTTAAATTACACAAGAAAGCCACAACCAAGCCTCCGAGGAAAGGGATACCCGTCTTTAAGTTTGCGGCGATTTTTTCTTCCTTGGTTTTTTTCCAGTTAAGCAGGAAGTATAATATGGTTCCTATACCTGCAACCTGTGTAAAGACGTCTGTTACAAGTGAATTAAGTGAAAAATCCAACAGCTTGCCGTAAGATTTTTCGGTTTCAAAACTTACAGCATTGTTAAGCGCTTTTTGGAATTTATCACGTTGGGTTAAAAGCCGGGTATACAGTTGAGGGTTTTTATCTTTTAAGAAAGTACAATAAGCAACCATATCTTCAACAGTACCTTTTTTATCGGCTTTTATAATACCGGATAACTCTTGCAGTTTTTTAACATAATTATCGCTGCCGGGTTTTTTTGAAATAGTTTCAATAAGCGATTGTACTTCATTCCCGATTTGGGACTTAACTAATTGCCTGTCTGTTACAAAGAAACTCTTAGGATCTTTAAACTGCGCTAAAAGTTCTTTAATTTTGCTGTACTGGGCTCTATGCCCTTTATCGTACAATAAATTACTGTAGAAAATATCATCGAGCTTCGTAGAAACTTCTCTGTGGAAATCAATAACGCTGTTGGAAAGCTTGGCTTTGTCTGCCATAAGCCCTCTAAACAAATCATCTTTATACGGTTTCATTGTTTTATAAGGTATAAATTCGCCGAAATCATCAACTTTGTGCATTAGTTTAGTCTTCCAGTTATCTCCCGGAAGTTTTTTAATTTCCGCTAAAAATTCTTTCATAGAATTGTTATTCAAGACTGTTACGGTTTTATCAAATCTGTCTGAAAATCCGTTGATAAGTTTTCCTAAATCATCGCCGCTTGTTGCCGCTAACCCTCTTATATGAGCCGCAGCTGCCTTGGCTGCTTCTTGGGAAGGGAAAAATTGGCTATGATTTTTTTCAATTATAGAACAAACTTCATTTAAAGTTTGGTTTAGTTTTTGGAATTGTGCCTGAGGCGCTTTATATTTTGAAAGAGTTAAATTTTTACCGCTTGCGGTGAGTTTTCTGGTCATCCAGTCAAACCCTTCCTTTAATTTGAGGGGTTTCAAATATTTTGATTCCAGCGCTTTACCCGCATAATAATCTTTTAAAGTGTTAAAATTAGCAAGTCCCTGAAGTTTTTTCAGACCTTTTGCCATCCAAACGGAAATACGGGCTTTTGCACTATCTAAGAAATTAGCGGCTTTATCATTTATTCCGATATTATGAGCGGTTTCTGTAAACTTATTGGCGGTTTTTTTAATAAACTCGCTAAGATTTATCAATTTGCCGCCGCGAAACAGTAAAAAACCTGTTGTTGCCAAAAAACCCAGAGAAGCTGTTGTAATAAGAAAAGCATGCTTTTTCTCAAAGGAATCCGCTTTGCCGGGATGTACAAATACAGGAGGCGGAACAGTAGGCAGAGCAGCTGAAACAGAAGGTTTTTCCGGCAAAAAATCCTTAAAGGTTTTATTCAATTCTGCCCTGTTGGGAGGTTGATTTACCTGCATATTACATTACCACCTTATACTGTATTAAAACCATAAAAATCTAAAAAATTGCCATTAATAAACTTGTTTCAGGTCCTTAATCAGTTTTTTTGCAAATTCGACGGATTCTTCATCCTGTTTGCCTGAGAGCATTTTAGAAATTACATTTGTTTTTTGTTCTTCCGTAAGTTTTTCTACCAAAACCTCAAAGCTGTTTGTGCTTTGATTTTTGCTGACGTGAAAATGAACATCGGCAACAGAAGCAATAATGGGTTGGTGGGTTATACACAAAATTTGGTGAGAATTTGCCAAAAGCGATAAATTGCGGGCGATAGCCTCTGAAGTCTTACCGCTGATTCCTGTATCAATTTCATCAAAAATAACGCTCATAATATCGTCAGCTTTGGCAAATATGGTTTTAATAGCAAGCATTACCCGTGAAATTTCTCCACCGCTTGCAATTCTTGCTAAAGGTTTAAACTCCTCGGCAGGATTGGTAATAATCATAAATTCAACATTGTCAGTGCCGTTTGCACTTACAGGAATTTGCTCTATATTAACGCTAAATTCGGCATAAGGCATTTCAAGTTTTTTCAATTCTTCGCTGACTGTCAAAGAAAGCTCCTGCGCAAGCTGCGCTCTTACGTTACTGATTTTTGAAGCTTTTTCATCGATAAAAGTTCTCATGGCTTTTAGCTGCTGTTCGTATTTGACAATATTGTCAGTGGAATTTTCCAGCTCGTCATATTCTTGCAAATATTTCTCAAGCGTATCTAAAACAGACTGTAAATCACCGCCGTATTTGCGTTTTAACTTGCTTAATATATCAAGTCTTGTTTGAATTTCTTCAAGCAGTTCAGGGTCAAAGTTCAGGTTTTCATGGTGGCTTCTAAGTTCATGCGCAGAATCTTTAAGTGTTATAACAGTTTCTTCAATATTTTGGGCAATGGCTGAAAGTTTTTCATCGAAATAAGCCCCTTTAGACAAAGTAGATTTAATCTCGTTAAGCCTGTCAATAACGGCGCCTTCTTCCTCATACAAAGCGCTGTATGCTCCAAAGCTCAAAGTTTTAAGCTCCTGGGCGTTAGCACAGATTTCCATTTTAGCAAAAAGCTCTTCGTATTCATTCGGGTCTTCTATATTTGCTGCTTGAATTTCTTCAATTTGAAATTTTAAAAAGTCCTTTTCCTGCTCATTTTTAGTATTATTTTCGAGCAACTTTTTATATTTAGCCTCAAGTTCCTGAAAGTCCTTAAATAATTTTTGAAACTCCAGAACACTTTCTCTATAGGATTTGTCGCCAAAATTGTCAAGCAAATTAATGTGGAGTTTCGGCTGCATATAAACATAAGTTTGGTGCTGGGAATGAATATCAAGAATAAATCGGCGCATTTCAAGCAGAGTATTTTGAGGGATAACAACCCCGTTAACCCTTGTTCTTGAAGATGTTTCGGTAATTTCTTTAGAAAAAATAACGACATTGCCATCCTCGGGTTCAATATCAAATTGTGAAGCAAAAACTTCCGCAATTTTGTCGGATAAAGAAATCTCGAGTTCGATTAAAGCTTTATTTTTGCCTGTTTTAACGACATCCTTTGGTATTTTAGCGCCCAGCGCAATATCAATGGCATCAATAATAATACTTTTGCCTGCCCCTGTTTCGCCTGTAATAATATTCAAACCCTTTTCAAAATCAATTTTTAAATTTTCAATGATAGTGTAATTTTGAATAGTTAAATAGTTAATCATCTTTTGCTATAAACCCCAGTAAAGTTTTTGGCGCAATACCCTGTAAAAATTGTTCTTATCTTGCGTAAGCATAACCAGCTTGGCTTTTTTATCGCTTTTTTCTATAAACACTGCTTCGTCTTTTTCCAATCGACAATTTTCCTGACCGTCAGCGGTAACATAAGTTATATCCACGGTATTTTCGGTGCGGATTTCTATTTTTTCTTTTTGGGAAACGACCAGTGGTCTTACTGTCAAAGAATGCGGACAGATAGGAGTAATTGCAATCGTTTTTAGTGTAGGCATAATAATAGGTCCGTGCGCAGAAAGGTTGTAAGCGGTAGAACCTGTAGGGGTAGAGATTATAAGCCCGTCCGCCAGATAATCGCAAACTTTGTTGCCGTTAATGCTTAGAAACAAACGGGAGGTTCTTGAAACAGCTCCGCCTTTCAGCACAATATCGTTAAGAGCGTCCAATTTAGTATTGGTGACAGAGGTTTGGCATTTTAACATCAAACGTTCCTGAATTTTGAACTCGCCTTTTAAAATTTTTTCAAGCCCGATTTTTAATTCATCATGCCCGATTTGCGCCAAAAATCCGAGCCTCCCTGCATTTATACCGAAAACAGGAACATCAAAATTGGAATAAAATCTTGCACTGGATAAAAGAGTGCCATCGCCTCCGATAGTAACTACAAAAGTAGCGTCTTTATCAAAGTTTAAATCAGTAAGTGATTGTTTAGGGCTAATGTCCTGACAGGTATAGTTAAAAGAGTTTTTTTCAAGGAATTTCATAAGCACCTGTGCAACTTTATAAGAATTTTTTTGGTCGATGTTGCAGATTATATTTATCTTTCCAAGATTTATTGAGGTATCTTCGTTAGAAATTATCACTACAGTTCTACTTTCTCTATTACTTCTAGTATTTTATCATCTAAAATATTATTTTCATTATTTGTTAAGTAAATAAGATATTCTATATTTCCCTTGGGACCTTTAATTGGTGAAAAAGTAAGCTTTTGGGGATAAAGTTTGTTTTCATAAGCAAATTGTACGATATTTTTAATAACTTCCAAATGTACTTTTTTATCCGTAACCACACCGTTTTTGCCGATACTTTCCCTTCCTGCCTCAAATTGAGGCTTTATCAGGCATACAATTGCAAACTCATCTTTTAAAAACCTTCTTATATTTCTCAAAACCTTTGTAATTGATATAAAAGACAAGTCCATCGCGCAAAAATCACACTTTTCATCATCCGGATTGTCAAAAATATCGTTTAACTCACAGTTTTTAATATTGGTACGCTCAATAACTTTAACCTTGGGATTTTGCCTGATTTTCCAGGCAATCTGCCCGTAACCGACATCAACCGCATAAATAAATTTTGCATTGTTTTGAAGCATACAATCGGTAAAGCCGCCTGTAGAAGCACCGGCATCAAGACAAATTTTGCCTGCAGGATTTATAGCGAATTCTTTTAATGCTTTTTCAAGCTTAAAGCCGCCTCTGCTGACGTAAGGCATAGTTTTTACAACTATATCAAGCTCTAAAGGATTAGCAAATCCCTGTCCCGGTTTGGTTATTTTTTCGTTGTTGACCAAAACATCACCCGACATAATCAAAGATTGTGCCTTGGATTTTGTTTCAACAAGCCCTAAATCAACTAAAATTTTATCTAACCGTTCTTTGCCAGCCATAATTTTTTACTTACTTACGCAGGAGCGGACATAGTTGTAATATTCGTTGTTTTTGAACGGTGCGGCAAATTCTAAAATTTCTTTTTTCGTTAAGAACCCTTTTCTAAGCGCAACTTCTTCAAGGCAGGCTATTTTGATGCCTTGGTTATTTTCAATTGTGCGGACAAACTGGCTTGCTTCAAGAAGAGAAGTATGTGTACCTGTATCAAGCCAGGCAAAGCCACGGCCTAAAAGCTCAACGTTTAGCTTACCCTGATTTAAATATGTATTGTTCAAATCCGTGATTTCAAGTTCGCCTCTTGCGGAAGGTTTTTGGGCTTTGGCATATTCTACAACTTTATTGTCGTAGAAGTATAATCCCGTAACAGCGTAGTTGGACTTGGGGGCTTTAGGTTTTTCTTCAAGTGAAATTGCTTTGCCGCTTTCATCAAATTCTACAACCCCGAAGCGTTCAGGGTCTTTGACGTAATAACCGAAAACGGTTGCTCCTTCCTGCCTTTGCGCAGCTTCTGCCAATAGTTTAGAAAAGCCTACGCCGTAAAAAATATTATCACCTAAAACCATAGCAACGTTATCATTGCCGATAAAATTTTCACCTATAATAAACGCCTGCGCCAAACCATCGGGGCTTGGCTGCTCAGCGTAGGTAAACTTTACACCGAATTGTTTGCCTGTACCCAAAAGTTTTTCAAAATGAGGTAAATCGTGCGGAGTAGAAATAATAAGAATATCTTTAATCCCTGCAAGCATAAGTACAGAAACAGGGTGATAAATCATAGGTTTATCATATACAGGCAAAATTTGTTTAGAAACAGCTATTGTAGAAGGATAAAGTCTTGTTCCCGAACCACCTGCTAAAACAATTCCTTTCATTTGCAACTCCTATCTTAATTTCATATAATCTTCAAGCGCTTCTTCCCAATGTCTGCAAATATTGTTATTGTCCATAACCGAGTAAGCGGGACGTTTTGCAGGGCGGGGAAACTCTTCTGTAGTACATGGTTTAAGGTTAACATACATTCTTGCAAGTTCAAAGATTTTTTTTGCAAAACCGTACCAGCTTGTAAATCCTGAACCGCAAATATGGTAAATACCGTAAGGTTTTTGTTCCCTGATGATTTTTATAATGCCGTTGGCAAGCTCCATAGTCCAGGTAGGGCAGCCTATTTGGTCGTCTACAACTTTAAGTTCGGGCATTTTTTGCGCCAAAGCAATCATTGTTTCTACAAAGTTTTTGCCATGAATGCCATATAACCAGCTTGTTCTGGCGATGAAATACTTTTTAGTCTGCTCTTTAACTGCAAGTTCTCCGCCTAATTTTGTAGCGCCGTAAACACTTTGAGGATCAGGCTTATCTGTGGGCTCGTAAGGTCTTAAACCTCTGCCGTCAAAAACATAATCCGTACTGACGGCTAAAATAGGGATATCGTATTTTTTCGCCTGAAGGGCAATGTTTTTGGAACCCAGAACATTTATTTTTTCGGCTAATTCCGGATTTTCTTCCGCGCCGTCAACATTAGTATAAGCGGCGCAATGGACAATAAAATCAGGAGTATTATTTGCAAAAAACTCTTCAACTTGGGTTAAATCGGTAATATCAAGATTATCAATATCGGTTTTTATAACCTCAAAGCCTTCTGCTTCAAGAGCAGGACACAAATCCTTGCCTAACATGCCATTTGCGCCTGTTACAAGAATTTTTTGCGGTAACTTAGCTTCGGACATCAAAAACTCCTTAATTCACAGCCATAGCGGATTTTTTAGCTTCAATGGATTTAATCCAGTCCTGATTGTTCAAATACCAGTTAATGGTTAATTGAATACCTTCTTCAAAAGTAACGGAAGGCGACCACCCGAGTTCATTTTGAATTTTAGAGCTGTCAATGGCATATCTTCTGTCATGTCCTAACCTGTCTTCAACATATTGTATTGAGCTTTCGTTTTTGTTCATAGCGCTCAATAAAATGCGGGTGATTTCCATGTTGGTTTTTTCGTTATTACCGCCTATGTTGTAAACTTCGCCGGCTTTGCCCCGGTGTAAGACACGGTCAATAGCGCTGCAATGGTCATAAACATACAGCCAATCCCTTACATTTAAGCCGTCTCCGTAAACGGGAACTTTTTTATCATTTAGCAAATTGCCTATGAAGAACGGGATTAACTTTTCGGGGTATTGATAAGGACCGTAGTTATTGGAGCAGCGTGTTGTAAGAACAGGCATACCATAAGTTTCAAAATAAGCTCTGACAAGTAAATCTGCCCCGGCTTTGCTTGAGGAATAAGGACTGTTAGGGGCTATAGGGGTTTGTTCAGTAAAGTAACCCGTCTTGCCCAGGCTGCCGTAAACTTCATCGGTAGAAACCTGCAAATAACGTTCAACTTTTGCTTCTTTAGCCGCTTGAAGAAGATTTAAAGTGCCTTTTATATTTGTTTCTATAAAAATCTCGGGTCCTGTAATACTTCTGTCAACGTGGCTTTCTGCCGCAAAATTTACACAAACATCAACGTCATGCATTAATTCTAAAACTAATTTTTTATCACAAATATCACCGTGTACGAATTTATAGTTAGGGTTGGTTTTAACATCATCAAGATTTTCTATATTGCCTGCATAAGTAAGAGCATCAAGGTTAATGATTTTATAATCAGGGTGAGTGGTAAGCATTTGCCTTACAAAGCAACTTCCTATAAATCCGGCTCCGCCGGTAACCAGTATACGCATAAATTACTCCTTATATTTAAAATTGTGAATAGAATCTTTAGCAAACGGTAAAGCCGCATCTTTTTGGGAAACAACAGGGTCAAAATCAATTCCCCAAGTTATGTTTATATCGGGGTCATCCCAGCGGATGCCGCCGTCTGACTCTAAATTGAATTCGTTAGAAGCTTTATAAGCTAATTCAGCTTCATCAGAAAGAACAAGAAAACCATGCGCAAAACCCTCGGGTATGAAAAGCATACTTTTGTTTTCCTCAGACAGTTCAAAACCAACCCATTTAAGGTAATCGGCAGAACCCTTCCTTATATCTACGGCAACATCAAACACGTTTCCTCTTATGCATCTGACTAACTTTGCCTGTGCATAAGGATTTTCTTGAAAATGCAATCCTCTAAGGACGCCTTTGGTGGATTTAGAATGATTGTCCTGATTGAATTCCGCGTTAATACCCGCTTTTTGAAAGTCGCTTTTTTTATAACTTTCAAGGAAAAATCCTCTTTCGTCACCGAAAACTTTCGGCTTTATAAGAATAACTCCCTCAAGTTCCGTATTTACAAATTCAAATGGCATATTGCAAAACTATCCTTAAGCTCTTTACCATTTAATTTTACTATAAAAATAAGGGTAAGTTCGGTTTTTTACAGACTTTTTACAAAGGTACAAAAAAGCCGGCGTTAGCCGGCTTTTTATTATATGAAATTATTAATTATTTACGGCCGCAGCCTTCTTTTTGTCTGGCTTTCATTTCTTTAATTTTTGCTTTTCTGGCTTTTTGAATTTCTTTGTAAGTGATTTTTTGTTCTTTTGTTAAAATAGCCTTAAATTCTTTTTCGGTTTGTTTTCTGACTTTTTTCATTTGTTTTTTGACAGATTGACTATCTTTTTTAAGAGCTTTTAATTGTTTGGTTTTTTCAGATTGTTCCATTTCACAACATTTAAGTTTTTTAATCTCTATTTTTTTAGCCCGGTATTGCTCAATAAGAGGACGCATTTTAACGCTACCTTCTTCTCTTATTTTAATAGCTTGCAGTTTTTGTTCGGCAGTCAGGCATAACATCTTATCCGCTTCGCAAAAATAATTTTTTACAGCTTCTTTATTGCAGGGACATTTTGCTGCATCGCAGGGTGATTTTTTATTACAATCACAAGGGGTTTTGCCGTAAGGACAAGGTTTATTAATGTCGCAGGGTGATTTTTTATCACAGTCGCAAGGGGTTTTGCCGTAAGGACAAGGTTTATTAATGCCGCAGGGTGATTTTTTATCACAGTCGCAAGGGGTTTTGCTGCAAGGACAAGGTTTATTAATATCGCAGGGTGATTTTTTATCACAATCACAAGGGGTTTTGCCGCAGTTGCAAACAGGTTTCACAGCGCAAGGAGGACAAACTTCTGATTTTTTGTCGCATTTGCAGGGGGTTTTAATATCACAAGGCTGGCTTTTTTCGGTTTCACAAGGTTGTGCCTCTTCTTGGGCAGGTTTTTGGGTATCTACAGGAACAGCTGCGCCCGTAGGTTTTTGAGATTCAATTATTTGATTTACTTCCGTTGGCTTTTTAAAGTGAAAGAAAGGGATTTTTGCATCACAGGTATTTTGAACCGCCCAAAATATACTCATAGCTAAAACGGTAGTGAAAAACTTTTTCATGAATTACTCCTTATACATTTTACAAAAATAATTTAATGTACCCACTCTACCATGAATTTTAAATTTAAAATAGTACAATCGGGTATAATTTTAAGCTTTACAAATATTCTGTTTATCCTTTGACAGCGCCTTGGGTCTGACCGCCGATGAAATATTTTTGTAATGCCAGAAAGAAAATTAGAATCGGAACAATGGAAATAATGGCGCCGGCTGAAATAAACCGCCAATTAGAGCTGAAAAACCCCTGTAAATAGTTCAGCCCTACAGGCAGAGTGAACATTTCCTGCTTGGTAAGTACAATGCTCGGCCACAAAAATTCACCCCAGCACCCTACAAAAGTGAAGATAGCAAGAGTCGCCAAAGAGGGTTTTACCAGCGGCAATAGCACTCTGAACCAAATTTGAAAAACATTGCAGCCGTCAATAATGGCTGCCTCCTCGAGTTCTTTGGGTATAGCCATAAAAGCTTGCCTCATAAGTAAAATTCCGAATGCACTAACCCCAAAAGGCAAAATTAACCCCAAAAATCCTGCAATATTAGAGGCGCTGTCGACCAAATTTAACCTCAAAACGAGCAAATACAACGGAATCATAATAACCTGAAACGGAATCATCAAAGTGGCAAGCATTGCAAAAAATACATAGTCCTTGCCTTTAAATTCCATCTTTGCCAAAGGGTAACCTGCCAAAGAAGCAAATAAAAGATTCAATACAATCGTAGCAACAGCAACAATAGTGCTGTTTATGATATAGCCCATAAAAGGTATTTGGTTCCAGGCTCCGATAAAGTTGTCAAAAGTGATTTTTTGAGGGATAAATTGGGGCGGATATGCAAAAATATTTTCTCCCGGGGATTTCAATGCAGTAGAAATCAACCATAGGAAAGGTCCTACGGAAATTATGACCATCAAAATTAAGAAAATATGGCTGGCAAGTTTTTTGATTATTCTATCCATTAAAAGCCTGCCCTTCTATTTTTTTAATATTAAATACCGAAATCAGCATTATAATAGCCATCAGCACAATACCTACGGCGGAAGCATAGCCTAAATCAAGGTTTTCAAACCCTTTTTGATAAATATAATAAACAATGGTCATACTGGAGTTCAAAGGACCGCCCTGCGTCATAATGAATATTTCAACAAAGACTTTCATTGCGCTGATTGAGCTTATAATCGTAACAAGCGCAATAGCAGGAAGCAAATGCGGAACAGTTACGGCGAAATGTTTTTGCAACAGTGATGCTCCGTCGATATCTGCCGCCTCATACAAATCCTGAGGCACGCTTGTCAACGCTGCCAGGTATATCATCATATAATATCCCAGCCCTTTCCAGACAGTAACGGCTATGACGCTGTACAAGGCATATTTGGGGTCGGTGAGAAATCCTATCTTATGCACTCCGAAAAAAGACAACAGATAGTTCAAAATCCCGTTGTCGGCATAAAGCCACTTCCAGGCAATCCCCGCAACAACTATAGAGACTATAACGGGCAAGTAAATAGAAACCTTATAAAAATTAATGAGCCTGAGTTTTTGGTTAATAACAACCGCAATTATCAACGGTAAAACCACCAATAGCGGTACTGCAACAACCAAATAAATCACCGTATTAATCAACGTTTTATAAAACATTGGAGAGTGAAAAAGCTTGATGTAATTGCCAATGCCTACAAAAACAGGGTTGTAAATGTCTTTTGAATAATCAAGCAGGCTTATGTAAAAACTCTCAAAAAACGGTAAGAAAAAAAACACCGCAAGCATAATCAAAGCAGGTGCAACAAACAGATAAGGAACATATTTTTTACAATATCTCGAATAATCCATATTTAGATTTTAACAAGTTTTTTGAATTTTGGCATTAAATTTACAAGCTTTTAGGCTTAAACTTAAAAAGAAAAATCAAATAAAACTCCGGCTTCAATATGAACACATAAATTTACTCGGAATATATGGCTCTGATTAAATTATTTTCGAATTCCTTCGGTTTTGCCCCTTCGGGCAAATTATCAAGCATAATGGAAAAAGCCAGCTGCTCTCCGTCCTGTGTTGTAATGTAGCCTGCAACAGTACTTGTATTGGAAAGGGTGCCGGTTTTAACATTTAATTTGCCGTCAAGTTCACCTAAGCGTCCGGAGAAAGTTCCATCGGAAGGTGTTGCCATAGAACTTTTTAACTCGTTAAAATATTTTGTTTTTGAAATGGCACAAAGCGCTTTTGTCTGCCAATCAGAGGTCAGTAAATTGTTCATAGAAGCTCCTGATGCGTCGGCAACTATTATTCCTTCTGTGTAAACCCCTAAATCTTGATAAAATAGTTTGAAGCGCTCAAGCCCGTTTTTTGTAGAGCCTGTTTGTCCGCTTGATACAGCACCTAAATGCTTCAACAGTATTTCCGCCGCCAGATTATCACTGCGTTTATTTATCGCATACAGAACTTCTTTAACGGTGTGGTATATGCTCGATAACTCATAGGAAAATCTCGGCGTTTTTTCATATTTAATCATGGGGTTAACGGCAAGGTTAAAATGCTGTAAAGTTTTGAAAAAATAGGATTTGAACATTTCTTCCGTATTAAGGGCAGGGATTTTAAACTCGGTATTTTGTGAAATTTCACCCTCAATAACAGCCGCTCTTTTGCTAAAAGGGTCTCTGCTTATATTATAATAGTCCGTTTGAGAAACTTTTAACCTTACAATAGTCGGCTCGTGGTATGTGCTGCAAAAAGAAGGTATTATTTTATTTTTGACTATTTCGGCTCTTACGCAAAATAAATTTCTGTTGATTATATAAGGACTCATTTGCGGAAAAAATCCGCTTGCGTTGTCATCGGCGTACCACCCTACTCCGTACGGAATTTTGTCAATAATAGTATCGTCGATGACAAAATCCTTAGTTGTTTTGTAGTTGTTGGCAAGCAGCTGCGAGATGATATAAAACATATTGGATTCGTCAAAAAGCGGGTCGCCGGAAACTTTTAAGTAGGTAGTGTTTGCATCTTTCCAAAAGCCTGTTATGAATTTATAATCCAACCCCAAAAAATCTAAAGCCGCGGCACTTGTGAAAAATTTCAAAGTAGAGGCAGGTCTTGCAAGCACAGAGGAGTTTTTTTGGTACAAAATTCCTCCTGTCTGAAGGTTGCGCACACTAACCGACACAATGGAAGATTTTGATACAGGATTGGAATTTATGGTATTTTCAAGCAATTGGGCGTTCAAAGCCCAAGCCTTGCACCCGAAGCCCGCGCAAAATAATAAAATCAGAAATGTAAAAATAACTCGTTTCATACAATGCAGTATATAAAAATTTGAACAAAAAAACAAATTTGCGGATATTTTGGGGTACGAAGTAAAATTTGTAGAAAAATAAAGACCATTGAAACATATCAACGGTCTTTTTAAAATTCTAAATTTTAAAGACTAAACTAATTTGAATTCAACATGCATTTCTTTTTGAGAACCGGCTTCAACTTGGAAATACTGAACAATAGCGTTGAATTTTTCTTTGCCCATGACTAATTCAAAAGTAGCATCTTTATTGTTTTTGTAAGTGTTTACAAAGTCCCTTTTGTTTAACTGGACGGAAACAGAAGCTTTATCTTTGCCGTAAATTGTAGCCGGTAAATTTCCTTCAGCTCTGATTTGACGAGGGTTTTTAGTTTCATCTCTTTTTTCTATCTCTAATACAATATTGCTCATTTCTAACTCCTTTATGATGCGTTTTATTTAATACAATTAATGCTTATACAGAAAATTGTACATGATAAAAAATTTTTTTCAAACGCAAAAACAAAAGTGGTATCAGCTAACTATTGAAAGAAACCTTCAAGCTCATGAATTTCAGGTAAATCTTCATTGATAAGGCAATAAATACGGGAGATATCGCCATGGTTTATACCCAAAATCGTCAAAATATTAGGGTCAAAATATTCATTCTCAAGATTTATGTTACTTGCTAAAACGTGTGCAAATACATTTCCGATAGCAATGACGCTAACTAATTCACGGTGTTCTTCATCTGCTTCAAACGGGTTGTGATGATATTGAACAGTCTGACTGATAGCTTCAGGTAAATTCCAGTGAGTGGTAATCAAAGCGCCAACCTCGCAGTGATCCAGTCCGCAGTATTTTTTTTCTATAACAAGATTATTATTCATGTCGGAATAATCAAATTCGCTCAATGCCAAAACGTAGTTGGGATGGTCGTACTGGTCTAAAATAATTTTGCCCATATCATGCAAAATAGCGGCGCTGAAAATATGCTCCTCATAATTTTTATGCAAATACTTATTAATGTTTTTAGCAGCTATGGCGCATAATAAAGAGTGTTTCCAAAGTTGCTTGTAATCCAGCATTTTAGACTGCTCCATTTTAGGCGCAAAGATTTTGAAAATCGAAGAAGAAAGTACAAGCCCCCTGATAGTGGTAAAACCTAAAATAGCAATGGAATGTTGAATGGAAGATATTTGTTTAGGGAAGCCGTAATAGGCTGAATTAACCAATCTAAGAACTCTTGAGGTTAAACCAGCATCCTGCGAAATAACATTTGAAAGCTGCAGCGCTGATGAGTTGGGGTTTTGAATAAGAGCTACAACTTTATTGACGATTTCAGGCAGGGAAGGAATATCACGAACCTTTTGTTTGATTTTTTCAGCTTTAATTTTTATTTTTTCATCAGAAAATTCAACCCCCATTAATAATTCTTCAGTCAATGAATGTAAACGGACACCTTTTTTCTTAAGTTCATCAATAATCCAGGCTTTCGCAATATTATCAGGCGCCATTCTGTCAAGATTAAGCACAATAACATCCGTAAATTTGCCGGAACCGGCTTCGTCCAAAAGTTTGAAAAGTTCGCTTTTATAATCTTCGGTGCTTTCTTTCGGTTCAATAAAATTTTGTAAAAATTCCATATTGTTTTTTTCGCAAAAATCGGCAATATGCTCTATTTGAACCTTAATTTCAATTTCACGTTCAATTTCATGTTTTCCGGTGGCACTAATATATCCGACAGCTTTTTTCAAATTAACCTCATTCTTTTTTGTAACTGCAAGTACGCATGTTTTCCAGCATAGCTCTATCGAGTTCTTCAGAAGCTACAATTTTACCATTAACAAAAGTAGGCTCATACCTCCTGATGGGGTCGTTGTTTAATTTTTCTATTAACTCTTTATAATCTTGCTGTGCGTACAGTTTTTTTGATGTTTCGCTCAAAACATCGTATATATAACGTGTCTTAAATCCATCTCCCGCAGAATCAACAATCAACGCAGCTTTTTCAAGCTCAAGTATAGCATCGAGATAATTGTTCTCTTCCCTCAAAAGCACCGCCATATTGTAATGGGCATCATAATCAAACGGACGCATTTCTATACACTTGCAGTAAAATGCTTTTGCCTCGGTAGATTCGCCTAAGAGCTGTAAACTTAATGCCAAATTAAAATACGCGTTATAATTGTTCTTCATAAGTTCAATGGACTTTTTATAAACTTCAACGGATTGCTGAAGATTTTTTCTAACCGCTAAAAGATTTTCGCTATTGAGAAGCGACTTCCATTTGTAAGCCAAGCCCATGTTATAAAACGCGGTAGATTTGTTGTAAATAACATACTCTTTATTATTGTAAAGCATGGGAATATTGATATAAAAAGGGGCATCGTCAATAGTGGTTTGATATTCCTTGATAGCTCTGTCATAGTCAAAAAACTTTTCCGAAAGTAAAATACCGAGCGCAATCCTTGCAGTCATATATTTGGGGTTGTATTTTAAAGAATGTTCATACGCGCCCAGCGCGCTGTTATAGTCTTCATAAACAGCATAAATATTCCCGAGGTTATAACTTGCTTTAGGGTGCTGCGGATACAATACCAAAGCTTCATTATAGTAGTTAATAGCACCTGTTAAATCATGACTTCGGTATTTTTTATCCCCCTGATAGACTTTGTAAAAAGATTTTGTAACCTTCCAGGCGGTTCGGACTTTTTGAGGGAAAAACACTACAAAACTGATTCCCAACACAATCAGAATTAGGATTATAACTTTTAAAGCTGTGCTTTTAATAAAATTAAGCATACTATTACCCACTATGACTAATACCATTATAAGACTAAAGCACCGTGTTAGGGAATACACAATTTAGCCTAATCTTGTAAATATGATAACAGCATATATTCGACTCTTACCCAGACACAATCCAATTCAGGCTGACACTGCGTCAGCCCTTTTTTTGCGCCGCCGACGCAGGTTGATTGTTGTACGATTTTAGAACATGTGTGTTTAACCGGTGTCGGATTCAGAATAACGAGGCTTGGGCGATGTTCAACTCTTAAGCTCTTCACCTTTTCATCTATTAACAGGACTTTGTTTTTTTGCCTGACATAATCCGCTTGCAAAAAAAGTTCTTTTGTAATAAGAATATAAAAAGCAAGTGAAAAAGAAAAAGAGGACACAGCATGTCATTAGATGCAACTAAAAAAGCGGAAGTAATAAAAAAATTCGGCAAATCTGCTAAAAATACAGGTTCTGTTGAAGTACAAATAGCGCTTTTAACAACTAATGTTACCGAGCTTACCGAACACCTTAAAGAACATAAAAAAGACTTTCAAGGCAGAAGAGGCTTGTTAATGATGGTAGGTAAAAGAAAAAGACTTCTTGCTTACTTAAAGAAAGAAAATCTGGAAAAGTACAGAGATTTGATTAAGCAACTTAAAATCAGAGGATAATCGGTTTTTTAAAAAACCGATTTTTTTTGCCGTTAATGTTTGTTGGTTGCTATTCTCAAAAAACAGTTTTATAATAAGCAATATCCCTTTTAGTTATATTAGAATAGGAATTACATGAAGAGATTTTTAACTTTAATTTTAACCTTATGTGCAATCAGTTTTGCACAAGTTTCGTTTGCGCAGGAAGATTTAACATTTAGCATAAATGATGTTAGAAAGCAGGAAATAACAAAAGTCATTAATGAAATAGAAACATATTCAAATGCGAAAAATCAAAAAGCGCTCAGCAAACTCTACAGCGAAGATTATGCCAATGATGACGGATTTAATAAGGAAGAACTGCTTGTAGTCATAAAGAAAACCTATGATGCTTACAATGATTTAAAATTCGAGATTAAAATTGATGACATAATAGTGAACAACAACTATGCGGCGGTTGTTTTAACAGAAAAAATAACAGGCAAGACTAAGCAAAACTCTGAAATTATTACAGAACAAGGGCATTTGAATGTTTATATAAAAGAAGTAATATATTTAAAAAAGATAAACGCTTCCTGGGCAGTATATTACGAAGATGTGCTGATTGAAAAATCAGGGCTGGCGTACGGGGCGGCAAAAAAAATCTGCGCTGATATTACAGCGCCGCTAAAAGTTGCGTCGGACAGCGATTACACGGCTTCTCTTATTATAGATATTCCAAGCAACACAGCGGCATTAGCATCCATAAATAACGAGCCTATAACTCCTGACTTAAAAACGGGTAAGGAAATATTCAGACAAGTTCCTTTAAATAACTCTGTTTTAGAGCGGGTTATGAAAGCCAATAAAAAAGGGCAAAATGAAATGGTGATAGCATCTGTAGGGTTGACGCAGCTTGTTGAAGAGGCTTCTTCCAAGCAGACGAAAATAAAACTGGGCGGACTTCTTATTTTAATGGAAAAAGTAGATGTATTTTGTCCTGCTAAACAAGACGAAATCAAAAAATAACGGTACAAAATATGGCTGATAACAAAATCAAAAATATCATCATTTTTTTCTCAATAGCTGCGATTTGTATAATATCAGACCAGCTGGTTAAATTTTTTGTTAACCAAAATTTGGCTTTTAATGTGCATTACAGCCTTATAAACAATTTAATCGGTGTGAATTTAACCTATAATACCGGGGCGGGCTTCAGTATTTTTCAAAATCAAACCTTGCTTTTGAGCGTTGTTTCGGCTGCGGTATCAGGCTTCATTATATGGTATATTTTTGCCATGAAAAATCTTAAACCCGCTTATTATATAGCCTTGGGGTTTATACTCGGCGGAGCGGCGGGCAACCTTATTGACAGATTAGTGTATTCTTATGTAATTGACTTTTTAAGGCTGGAGTTTATAAACTTTCCTGTTTTTAATCTTGCTGATATTTTTATTAATATAGGTGCTATTATTTTAATTGTGCAGTTATTTACATATAAAAAATGACCGGAGAATTTTTCATAAAACAAGAAGTAGAGTTAGAAGATGTATCAAAACGTCTTGATATTTATCTGTCAGAAATTTTGCCCGAGTTTTCACGCAGCAGAATACAAACTCTTATAAAAGACAGCTCAAGCATAACCGTTAATTCCCAAAGTTCCAAAAATTCTTATAAACTCAAACTTGGCGATATTATAACAATCCGTATGCCCGAAGCAAAAGAGTTGAACCTCAAAGCGCAAGACCTGAACCTGGATATAATTTATGAAAATGACGATTTGCTTGTTGTTAATAAACCGTTTGGAATGCTTACCCATCCGACAGGCATGGAGAGTGAAAACACCCTTGTAAACGGGCTTTTGTATCATTGCCGCGAAAATCTCTCCGGTATAAACGGTATTTTAAGACCCGGAATTGTACACAGGCTGGACAAAGATACCTCGGGTTTATTAATGGTAGCAAAAAATGATTTTGCGCATGGGCATCTTTCAGGGCAAATTAAAGAGAAAACAGCTGTCCGAAAGTATTTAACAATAGTTCATGGCAATTTAAAAGAAGATGAAGGCACAATAGACTTGCCTATAGACAGGCATCGCAGCGAAAAATGCAAAATGGCGGTGGATGAAAAAGGGAAAAACGCAATTACCATGTATAAAGTACTGGAGCGCTTTGGTGATTATACGTTTGTGGAAGCAGCGCTAAGAACAGGACGAACACACCAAATCAGGGTACACTTTTCTTACCTTAAATATCCGCTTTACGGTGATAAATTATATGGCGGCAGCAGCGTAAAAGTAAAAACAACAGGGCAAGTTTTGCAATCATATTCGTTGAAATTTATAAATCCCAAAGATAATAAGGAGTTATCGTTTGAAATTCCCCCTGATGAAGACCTGACAAAGGTTTTGAAATATCTTCGCTCAAGAAAACAATGAAATTTACATCCGGCAGGGTTCTTACTGCAAAAATCGAAAAAACAATTCTTCTGACTTGTGTAGCGGGCTTGAAGTAGTAAAATATTATAGCAAACGAATTACACAACCAGCGAAGATATGAAAAATAATAAAAAACCAAAAGTATCATTCCCCCATATGGGTACAATATACGTAGTTTGGGGTTCTATAATAAACTCTTTAGGCGGAACAGCGATAATTCCGCCGTACTCAAGCAAAAAAACATTATCTTTAGGGACAAAATACAGCCCTGAAGCAATTTGTCTGCCGTATAAACTTGTATTGGGCAATTTTATAGAAGCGATAGAAAAAGGCGCGGACCTTGTAATAATGCTTAGCTCCCCGGGGATATGCAGGCTTGGCGAATACGGTAGAACAGTGAAAAGTGCGCTTGAGAACTTGAATTTAGTCGCAGAATACTATGATATTGACCTGTATAAGGGTAAATTCAAAGAAATGTACAAGTGCATAATAAAAATGACAGGGGTTCGTAATCCTGTCAGAATAATAAAAGCGCTTATTTTAGGTATTAAAAAAGTATTTGTGCTTGATAAACTGGAAAATATAGTTTCATACTACCGTGCAAGAGAGATAAACACAGGCGGCGCGGAGAAAATTCACAAAAAAATAATTAAGAAGATTTTTGAAGCCTACACAAGCAGGGATTTAAAACTCGCTCAAAAAGAAGGGATAAAAGAACTTAGATTAATTCCGCTTGATGTAAACAGAGAAATATTGCATGTTGATTTAACAGGCGAAATTTTTATGGTGTTAGACCCTTTTGCCAACCAAAATATAGAACGTGAACTCGGCAGATTGGGGGTACAGGTAAGACGCAGCTTAACCATAAGCAGCTGGCTGAAAGACGCTATTATTCCTAAAATATTTTTAAAAGGCGAAACCCACCTTCAAAGGGCGGTAAGGCTTGCACGACCCTATTTAACAAGGGATATAGGCGGAGATGCAATAGAATCTATAAGCGATATTATTAACGCCGACAGCAAAGGAACTGACGGGATTATACATATTTCGCCGTTTACCTGCATGCCTGAAATTATGTCGCAAAATATATTTCCTACAATGAGAGAAGAGTGCAAAATCCCCATCTTGCCCTTGATTATGGATGAGCAGACCGGACGGGCAGGTTATGTAACAAGGCTGGAAGCATTTGTGGATTTAATGAAGCGCAGAAAAAGAATGTCAGAGGGCAAAAATGACTGAACTTTTGATGCCTGCAGGCAATCTTGAAAAACTGGAATATGCAATAAAATACGGTGCTGATGCGGTATATTTCGGGATGGTGGATTTTTCGCTTCGCAGCATGAAATCTGGTGAGATTATTAACCGGTTTAATATTAAATCTGCTGTGGAAAAAGCCCGTGCACTAGGAGCAAAAGCCTATATGACAGCTAATATTTTTGCATTTGATGAGGATATAAAAAACCTTGAAGAAAAAATGGAAATGATAAAAGAAGCTGCCCCTGATGCAATAATTTTTTCTGATTTTGGGGTTTTGCGCACTTTGAAAAAATATCTGCCTGATATCCCTTTGCATGTAAGTACGCAAACAAATACGCTTAATACCGAAGCGGTAAAATTTTGGCGTGACAACGGTGCAAAAAGAATTATTCTTGCCAGAGAATTATCTTTGGAGCAGATAAAAAAAATAAGAAAAAACGTGCCTGATATAGAACTTGAAACTTTTGTTCACGGCGCACAATGTATGTCATTTTCAGGACGCTGTTTATTAAGTGATTATATGACAGCAGATGAAAGAAAGGCTAATCACGGCAACTGCGCACAACCATGCCGCTGGAATTATAAACTGCTTGAAGAAACACGCCCCGGAGAGTACTACGAAATAGAAGAAAATGATAAATGGACAACTATCCTGAGTCCTAAAGATTTGTGTCTTATTGAATACATTCCTGCGCTTATTGATGCGGGGGTTGATTCTTTCAAAGTGGAAGGACGTACAAAAAGTACATATTACGTTTCCTGCATCGCGAAAACTTATAAAAATGCGATAAACGATTATATTAAAAACGGATTTATTGACAACAAATACTACATAAATGAAGTGTTAAAAGTTCGCCATAGAGGCTATACAACAGGGTTTTTTCTTGATAAAAACCAAAAAGGCAACTACACATATCAAAAAGAGCCGTCAGATGTAGGGAATACGTTTTGCGCGCAAATTTTGGATAAAACAGATAAAGGGCTAAAAACATTAATTAAAAATAATATATCTATGCATGAGGAATATGAATTTATATCCCCTAGGGAACAATTTTTTACTAAAATAAGTGCTATTGTTGATGAATACGGCAACCAAACAGAGCATGCCAAAACAAATGATATTGTATTTTTAACGTTTGAAAGACCGCCTTTAACCTATGAAAACGGATTGCTCAGAAGGTGAAAATATGCCCTTATTAAGAATTGTTAAGATATTGAAGTCTGAAAAGCCCTGTAAGACAAGGGGTTTAAAATTTGTTAAAAATTTTTCTCTTATACTAGCAATCTTTTTTATGGAGCATTGTTATATGAGTATCAAATTTCATCACATGTAAGTAGCAAATGAATTATATATGAGGTAAGTTATGTCAACAATTCCAAATTTACAACAGTATCCCCCACAATTGCAGCCCCATTATCCTAATCCATACGGACAACAAGCGGCTCCCCAGCAGTATTACACAAACCCTTATGCCCTGCCCCAGGTAAATGCGGTAAAAATCGATATTAACAATCCGCAAGCATACGGCGGACAAGGTCAGGCGCAAGCCCAGCAATTATCACCATACAATATTCCGTATGCACCTGTATATCATCCTGCAGCAGGACAACCAATTCCTGCGCCTGCAGCATACGCTCCGCCAATCGTGCCTGTTCAACCTGCACCTGTATCCGCTGTTCCTACAGCTCCCGTAGCTCCTGCAATTCCTGTGCCGGTCGTTCCTGCACCGACTCTTGTGGCAGAAACTCCTGCTCCATCATCGGTTGCGGCAGCAGAACCTATAGCTCCCGTAACACCTGTTGCGGCAGCAGAACCTATAGCGCCCGTAGCACCTGTTGCTCCCGTACAAGAAGCAATCCCAAGTACAAATCTTGATGTGAACGGTTTGATTGCAGCTTTGGCATCATCAGACCAAGATGCCCAAACCGCAGCAATCCAAAAAATAGCGGAGGTGGCACAAGCTGACCCAATCGGCTCAAAGTCATTACTTAATGAACAAGTATTTGAAGGTTTGAGTAAAATAATTAACGCCGATACATCAAAACTTCAAGGACCTGCCGGCGATGCCCAAAATCAAGCGCTTTCACCGTTGGAAAAAGCTGAAATCAACAAACAATTCGGCGTATATACATTAGCAATTCTTCAAAAGAATTTCAGGGAAGAAATCAACAAAGAAATGGCAAAAAACAACTTGCCAAGTATCTCGGTTAATGACCTGCCTTATATAAAAGAAGGTATTGTTGATAACTTAAAAGACAATCCAAACCCAACGGTAAGAGAAGCTTGTCTAAGCGCTCTTAACTATCTTGGCAAACCTGAAGACAAAGAAGTACTAAGAATCTTATATGACATCAGTGCAAAACACGATGCCAACAATGCGGTAAAAGCAACAGCAAGTGAATATTTGAGCAAATTACCCGCATAATAAAGAATTGTTGAGTGGGGGAAAACTCAACAGTAAATCACATAACAATTCATTTTAACGCTGCTATATGCAGCGTTTTTTATTTTTCTTCAATCAACTGAAAATCTTTTGGCAGTTTTTGTTCCAAAGTAGCGATAAATTCGCCAAAAGTCATATCAAGAGCATTGGCAATCCGCCAAAGAGTCGTCAGTTGAGGATCCCTTAAGCCTTTTTCAACTTTATCAAGAGAACTACTCGGGATATCATACTCATAAGCTAAAAGAAGAATTCCCTTTCCCTTTTGTTTTCGCTTTTCTTTGATTATTTTCCCTACAGTCCTTAATAAAATTTCTTTTTTTGTATATTTATCATTTTGCGAGGTTTGCATATAAATGATTTTAATGGTATATTACCAATTAGTTATTACTTATAGAACATGGCTAATAGGATATAAAAGGCTTTGGATAAAGTATTTTTATTTATTGATAAAATGCAGTCTGGACAACTGTTGGATAATATTATAATAGTTTTAGCAGCAATAGTTTGCATAATTGTTACAATGAAAGCAAAAAAATCTTAACGCTTAATTACTCCTTTGCCCGCGGAGGTTAGGCGCTTTAGACTATTTAGATTGCCTGATTTTATTGTATAGCGCTTTTGCACAAGTTTTCCCCACTATTTTTTCCAAATCTTTGCGCTTTGCTTTTACTATACCCTTAATATCTTTAAAGGCTTCATACAGAGCCTTTTTCCTTTTTTCGCCAAGATATTTTACACCATCAAGAATGGAGGTCAGAGCTTGGGTTTCACGCAGTTTTCTGTGGAAAGAAATAGCAAATCTGTGCGCTTCATCTCTTATTCTTTGGAAAAAAAACAATGCAGGTGAAGTAAACGGAATTATCACAGGGTTGCTTTGATATGGCAGGAATATTTCTTCAAGCTGTTTTGCCAGAGATACGATAGGCTGGTTTCCCGCATTTAACTCCTCTAAAACCTCAACAGCGCTCGATAATTGACCTTTGCCGCCATCAACTATGATTAAATCGGGCAAAGGCAGGTTATACTTTATGAGCCTTGAATAGCGTCTTCTAATAACCTCTTTCATTGATTGGAAATCATCCGGCATTCCTTCTGTTGAATGTATTTTGTATTTTTTATAGGCGGATTTTAAAGGTTTTCCGTCTTGAAAAATCACCATGCTGGCAACAGTGTTTGAGCCTTGAGTATGAGAAATATCAAAGCATTCAACAATATGAGGAAACTTTGGCAGATTAAGTTTTTCTTTGATATAACTGCCAACTTCGTTCCAATCTGATTGCAACTGCATGAGGTCGTTAATTTTTAATTCTTCAAGATATGAAGAGGCATTTTTATTGGCAAGTTCTATCAAATCATGTTTTTTTCCTGTTTTAGGTTCTATTAAATGGCAGCTTCTGTTTCGTTTTTGGGCAAGCCAACTTTCAATTAACGTTCTTTCACTTGTTTCGATTTCCAAAGGAAGCAGTACTTCTTTGGGAATTTCCTCACCTTCTTGCATAAGGTAGTAATTTTTCAGAAAAGCCAAAACGGCTTCTTGAATAGAATCTGTTTCATTTTTTAAAATTTCAAAATTCTTTTTATTCAGCAAACGCCCGGTTCTTATTTCTAAAAGAGAAATAACGAATCGAATATCATCTTGTACTATACCTATAACATCCTGGAAACTTGTTAAATTTTCATCAACCACTTTTTGTTTTTCAATAGCGAGCTTTATATCAAAATAGCTGTCACGAAATTTTGCAGCCTTTTCATATTGCTGATGTTGAGCGTATAATTCCATTTGCTTCTTGAGCTCTTCAACAAGTTCGCCCTGTCTGCCTGAAAGAAATAATTCTACTTGTGCAACGATTTTCTTGTATTCTGAAGGTTCAACAAGTTTTTGGCAGGGTGCCAGACATCTGCCCATTTGATAATAAATACATGGACGGTCTTTGAATCTTGGTGTGGAACATTGTTTTAAGGGGAACAACTTTTTTATATGTTCAAGTGTAGAGTACATGGCTCTTGAATTTGTATAGGGACCAAAGTATTTCCCTTTGCGTTTTTGCTCATCTCTGTTTCTTCTGGTTATTAAAATTCTCGGATAATCTTCTTGTGTAATAAAAAACCAGGGGAATTTTTTGTCATCTTTAAGCAGAATGTTGTATTTGGGCTTATGTTTTTTAATCAAATGAGATTCCAGAATCAATGCTTCAATCTCTGAATCTGTGATTACAAATTCAAACCTTATAATTTGTGGCACCATAACTCTAAGTTTGGGAGTGTCCAATGTCTTGTTAAAATAGCTTTTAACCCTGTTTTTAAGGCTCTTGGCTTTGCCGACGTAAATAATTGTGTTCGTACAATCGTACATCAGATAAACCCCGGGAAGGGTTGGTAAAAGCTTTAACCTGTCTTTAATAGTAATTTCTTTCTTCATAACTATATTATAAAGCTTTTTTAAATATTACAAAATCGGACTTTTTGAGATAGAAAATTATTTTCTCAAATAATCCATATTTCCGTTTTTGAGAAGCAAAGAGCTGCAGCCAAAACCGTTTTCGCTAGAAATTATATGAATAGTACAATTATAACCTTCATAGGGTCTTATTCCTTTAGTCGTTATTAAAAAAGTGAATGCATCAGCCCCGAGTTGATTAGGACTTTTATCACCATTTATATCGACTAAAATCGCACCACAAACATCTTGATATGAACCTCTTGTAAAATTGCAGGCAGTAGAATAGCTAATCATGCCCAAAGAAGTTTGATCGGCAAGCCGAGCCCTTGCCCAAGAACCACTTGTATTGTAATTAAGTGCTGGAGATGTGCCTACTCCCTTATACACTAAATCCGGAAAGCAGCCTTTAGTCAGGTTGCATATTTTATCGACTTTCATATGCTTCAAAAATATGCTCAAAGGATTTTGAGCAGCAGTAGCAAAGGCGCCCCAACCCCAATCTTTGACGGTACCATCTTGTATTTCTGCCAATATAAAAGCTTGGCTTAAACTAGAATATAATTTTCTCACTTGAGCCACAGTAGCTTGCTCTTCCCAACTTTGCAAAATAGACGGTATAGTAACCACTGCCAAAATGCCTATAACCATCAAAGTTATAAGTACTTCAGCTAACGTAAATGCTTTATATTGCTGACGTTTGATGAATATTTTGTTGTACAACCTTTTGCTCATTTATATTTTTGGGGTTCCTTTTTTCAAGACTATACTAACATGATTTATAGACTTTACAAAATCGGGCTTTTTTTAGGTATACCAATTTGGCGTGGGTAAAGAGCCGGCGTGGTTTTTATTTTTTCAAAAAGAAGTAAATTTCTTGAATAAGATTCTTCTTTTTTTAACTCATAAGAAAAAGTTTCTTTATAACTTGCACCCAGTGTATGAACGGCTGTTTTAGCCTCGCTTATTTCTTCTTGAGCGCTGAGGGCTTTGAATGCCAGAAAATGTCCGCCTTTTTCTACAAACGGGATACAATATTCACTGATAACAGAGAGTCTTGCTACAGCTCTAGTTGTTGACAGAGAAAATTTTTCACGATATTTTTTATCGGCGCCAAGTTCTTCTGCTCTTGCATTGACCACTTCAAGATTTTTCAGACCTAAATGTGCTGCTAATAATTCAAGAAATTTTGTTTTTTTTGCTATGGAGTCAACAGCAGTGACATTACTACAAGGGAGTGCTATAGCCATTACCGCTGAGGGAAAGCCTCCACCTGCACCTATATCTATAATTTTGTCAAAGTTTGCTTTGTCCTTGAAAACACCAAAGGATAGGCAATCTAAAAAGTGTTTGACAAAAATTTCATCTAAATCAGTATTAGAAATAAGGTTGGTATGCGTGTTATATTCGGTTAAAAAGTTTTTATATTCTTCAAACTTTAAAAGCATATCATCATCTAAAGTTATGCCAAAGCCCAATGCGCCTGTTTTTAATTGTTTTAAGTATGTTTTTGTCATCGTTTTTTTAGTTCTTTCAATAAGAAGTTGTATGCGCCTTCGCCTATTTCATCGACAATATTTTTGAACCTGCGCTCAATTTTGTTTTTACTGTCCGTGGAAATCGTACCGTCAATATTCTTTTTTGCCAGCAAGTATGCTTTTATTGCATTTTTGAAGTCTTTGGAGTAGAAAAATGCATCGCCTAACTCCAAATAGCTTGAAGCAATTAAATAATTATCGTTTGATTTTTTCGCGGTTTGAACCTGTTTGATAAAGACTTTTACCGCAAGTTTAATTTCATGCTTCATAAAGAAAATATTGGCAAGGCAGGACAAGTTTTTGACCTGACCTTCGATGTTATTGGTTTTTTCATCCAGGAAGAAGGATTTTTTATAATAAAAAACAGCTTTTTGATAGTCGCTTTCCTCATCAAAAATGTTCGCAAGGTTAGAATAAGCGGATGCCAAAACAGGGTTAAGTTCGTCGTCCTCAAAGTTTTTTATGGACGATAAATAATACTGTTTGGCAAACTCTGTGTTATTCAAATCATCATAAATCAGCCCCTTATTAAAATTAATTCTGGCGACATAAGCCTTATTATCAAAGTCTTGGGCTAATTCAAGAGCGCTATCATAATATTTTAAAGCTGCGTCATAATTTTTTTCAAGCTCATTAACTACAGCAAATTCGATAAGGACATCCAGCTTCATCAAATCATCAAGTTCCTCGAATTTTTTGTTTAAGATATCCAAACATTCTAATGCCTGAGGGTATTTGTAGGTTTCAATTAGGGCTTTTGCAAGGCTCATTCTGATAGAATCTGTTATTTGCGGGTTTTCTTCCTCGTTAATCAGGCTTAATGCGGATTTAAAATAACCAGTACTTTTAGCGGCTTCATCCTGCTCGTATAGTTTTAGGCCGCTTTGATAAAGCATGACAGCTCTTGTATTATCATCCTCATCCTTTTTGCCGGGCGGGTTGTCTGCTTCATCAATTTTTTTCAATTCTTTTTGGGTTGCTTTTCTTAAAATATCGTCAAGCAAGTTATCTTTGTTTTCTTCGCTCAAAGGCTTAAACTTCTCGCTTGTTGCCTTTAGAAGCTCTCTTTCTTCACGTGTTAACAGTATTTCTTCATCGTCTGTTGTAGTGTCTTGATTTTCACATTCACATTCTTTTTCCTCAGGCTTGTTTTCTACAATTTCTTTTTCTATCGAGTTAACCACATCCTGCTTCATATCAATAATAGGTTTATAATACTTGCTTGAAGCAATATATTTGATTTTTTCGCTGTCTACTTTTTCATCGTCATTATATTTAATTGAGGCAATTTGTCCTGAAAGCATAGAATTTTTTTCAAGCTTTGAAAAAGCGTTATAATGATAAAATTTTTCTGAATACATAGTTGCCCTGGATAAAATCAGAAGTCTTTCCTCCGGTCTTAAAGGAATTTGTTCGGCGTAAAAATCGGCGATTTTAGAATGAACCGCCATTTTCTCACGGTCAGTCATAAAATCAACTATAATTTCTTTAACAAAATCTCTCGTCTCAAAATCACGTTCTTCTTCTATGAGCATGAAATCTTTTAACTGAGCAACCGCCTCATCTGCACGGTTGAAATGCTCTATGGTTTTCAGAACGTTAACGGTAACAGGGTGTCTGAACATAGCAAGATAAAAAATAATTCTTTTGCTGTCTTCTGATAAATGGGTATAAAGTTTTTTAACCAAAAACGATTCAATATTAGCCGTTTGGGAATTATATTCTTTCATTATTTCAGCAAGCGGCAGGTCCAGGGTTTTTTGTGAATTTGCCAAGAAATTCAGCAAAAACGGGTAACCGCCCGTAGCTTCATGAATAGGCAACACCATGGATTGGGGTATTTCAATATTATAAAAACTGAAAAACTCGCCGGTTTTATCTTCTTCAATTCCGGCTATTTTTATCTGCAGAACACTATCTTCCTGCAAGGGAACTTTAGCTTCATTAAAGGTATTGGCAAAAACAATGGTTTTTATATTCTGCATTGAAGAAAGGTACTGCAGGAAACTTAAAATGTTTTTAGCCGCAATCGCTCCGTCTTCATCATAAAGCTTCTCAAAATTTTCCAAAATTAAAACAAAAGGTGTAGCATCTTTTTTCAGGAAATTCATAATCTTTTCATCAATGGAAGAGGGCTTGAATATAGTTTTGCCTTTTGTTTTCATCTCTTTTTCAACAGGAGTTGTTATCAAATACTTGTAGAGGTTAAAGAAGATATCATCCAATTCAACAATATCGTTGCAGTTATAGCGAAAGACAAGAACATTCTTATCCAAAGATTTCGTCATAATTTCCCTGAAGGCACTTTTGCCGGAGCCGTTTATACCCTTTATTACAAAGAAAGAATAATTATCAATTTCACGGTAAAATGTTTTCAGATTTTTATATTGTAAAGTGGCAAAATAATGCAAAAAATCACTCAAATTGCCCGCAAGTAATTTGAAAAATTTTTCTATATCCGTATTAATATTTTCTAGAAGTTCTCTTCTTATAAAACCCAATGAATGACACCTGATATTTTAATTATAAAATCATTATACCTATTTTTTAAAAAAACTAAAAAGTTTTAAGCAAAATCTACCCGAAAATATTTTTAACAAGTTCAATTTGCGGCTGATGTCCTAAAATAACACTAATCGCATCAAACCTGTAAGAGTTGTATTTTTGAGAACATTGGGATAAATAAGCAAGTCCTGTCATCTTAATTTGTTCGAGTTTTTTATAGCTGATAGCTTCAAGAGGATGACCGCAAGCCAAAGACCTTCTTGCCTTTACTTCAACAAAGACCAAAACATCTTTATCAACAGCAATAATGTCAATTTCGCCGAGTTTACCGTAATGCCAGTTTCGCTCAATGATTTTAAAACCGGACTGTTGCAGAAATTCAACTGCCAAATCTTCGCCATTATTTCCTGTTGTTCTATTGTTTATCATGCCTGCTCCAAAGGTTAGATAAATCTTGTTCTTGTTAAATCAGCTTTTCTGATACGAATATTTTCAGGTGTGATTTCAACCAGCTCATCTTCGGCAATGTATTCGAGAGAATCTTCAAGGCTCATAAGCTTAGGGGCTTGCAGCGTAACCATAACATCTGCCGTAGCGCTTCTCATATTAGTAAGTTTTTTGGTTTTGCAGATATTTACCGTAATATCCTGCATTTTATTACCTTCACCGATAATCATACCACGATAGACCTTAGTTTTAGGGGTAATAAAAAAGACCCCTCTGTCCTCAAACTGCGCCAAAGCATAAGGGACAGCTTCCCCGTCTTCATGGCTGATAATAGACCCCGGGCGAAGTTTTGCGATATCGCCTGCATAAGGCATATATTTGTAAAAAGTATGATACATTATGCCTTCGCCTCTTGTAAACCTTATAAAATCACTTCTAAATCCTATCAGACCGCGTGCAGGGATTATAAAACGCATATGAGTACGTCCGCCTGAAACGCTCATGTCTTTCATCTCGCCTTTTCTGTTAGCGAGTTTTTCTATGCAGGAACCCGCATACTCTTCAGGTACATTGATAATAAGATTTTCAAACGGTTCACAGTGGACAGAATCAATGGTTTTGAATATAACTTGAGGTTTGGAAACCTGAAATTCATACCCTTCACGGCGCATTGTTTCAATTAAAATTCCAAGATGCAACTCACCCCTGCCGCTAACTCTGAAAATATCTGTGCTGTCTGTATCTTCAACACGTAGACTGACGTTTTTTTCAAGTTCATGATAAAGTCTTTTTCTGATTTGTCTGCTGGTAACGAAGGTTCCTTCTGTTCCTGCAAAAGGACTGTTATTAACTGAAAAATTCATCTGCAAAGTAGGTTCATCAACTTTAATCAACGGCAAAGGTTTAGGGTTAGCTACAGAAGAAAGCGTTTCTCCTATCTGCATATCGCTAAACCCTGCAACAGCCACAATATCACCTGCTCCCGCCGATTCTATTTCAACTCTTCCGAGGTCTTTGAAGCCGTATAGTTTAACGATTTTGCCCCGTTCTATTGAGCCGTCTGTTTTAACCAAAGCTACTTGTTCTTGAGATTTGATAACCCCGTTAACTACTCTGCCTATTACAATTCTGCCTACATAATCATTGTAATCCAATGTAGTTGCCTGAAATTGCAATACTTTTTTTTCATCGCCTTTCGGGGCTGCAATATTTTCTAAAATACAATCCAAAAGCGGAGTAATATCCTTTTCTTCATCTTCAAGTTCTTTTTTAGCAAATCCTTGCAAGCTGCTCGCAAAAATAAACGGAAAATCTATTAAATCCTGATTGTCCGTTAATTCTGTAAATAAATCAAAAACCTCATCCAATGCGCGATGAGGTTCAGCTCCCTGTTTATCTATCTTGTTGATTACAACAATAATTTTAATACCAAGCTCAAGCGCTTTTGACAGTACAAAGCGGGTTTGGGGCATAGGACCTTCTGCCGCATCAACAATTAGCAATGCACCGTCTACCATACCTAAAACACGCTCTACTTCTCCGCCAAAATCTGCGTGTCCGGGTGTGTCTACAACGTTAATTTTTACATCTTTGTAGTTGACGGCAATGTTTTTAGAAAGGATAGTAATCCCTCTTTCTCTTTCCAAGTCATTGCTGTCTAAAATTCTTACTTCAACATTTTGATTTTCTCTGAATGCACCGCTCTGTTTAAGCATGCAATCAACCAAAGTTGTTTTGCCATGGTCAACATGCGCTATTATTGCAATATTTCTGATTTTTTTATTTTTCATTTCTACCTCACTACACAAAATCGTACTATAAAAAAATTTCATAGTACATAATTCTACATCTCAAATGGTTAATTACATCAAGTTCATGTACTTATGCACCTGCGGGATAAGTCTTGTATTAGGATACAAGTCCGCCGTATAGGCAAACATATCTTCCAGCGCCTTTCCTTCAAGTATTTTTGTGCGGTCTTTATAATTTGCAGGCTGAATTATTAACGGCAGATTATAAGGGCTTATAATATCAATAACTTTTAAAATCTCTTCCTTATCGTAATTATTATCAACAACTATTTTTACAAAAATTTCTTTTTCGTATTTAACAGCAGTTTTGATAAACTTTATATTGTCCAAAAACGTATTTTCCTGACCCGTAGCGCTTTTAAGCTTAATGTCCATAGAAATTATATCGACAAGGTCAATAATTTGTTCAAGCTCAAACCACATTATACCGTTTGTTTCAAGATAGATTTTAGTTGGAATTTCGGATTTAAGCGCAGGTAAAAAATCCTTCAAAAATTCATAATCCATAAGCGGTTCACCGCCCGTAAGGCTGATACTATGGTGGTAATGCTGATAGAAGTTTTTTACGATTGCAATTAAATCGGCTGCAGCGCAGGGATTATCAAGCAATTTTTCAGTTCCGTCAGGGCTATGGATAGCAAACTTGTCTTTAGCGTAATAATCCGTATCGCAGTAGCTGCAATTGAGATTACACTTTGCAAATCTTATAAACAGTTGTTTTTCGCCGATATAAGGACCTTCTCCCTGAATAGAAGAAAAAATTTCAGACAAGTCGGCAGTGTTATCACTCATTGATTAAATCCTCTCTCGGGTTAAAATCCCTTGCTTTAGAGAGTTTTTTATACAATTCTTTTTCTTCGGGAGAAAGGTTTTTAGGTGTTTTTATATACACGGTTACAATGTGATTGCCTCTTTTTTTGCCGTCTTTATCAAAAATCCCCTCATCTGCGAGTTTGAATTTTTGTCCTGATGAGGTTTCAGGCGGAATTCTCATATTTATATGTCCGTCAATGGAGGGGATTAAAATATTTGTACCAAGAGCAGCTTCTGACGCTGTTATAGGGATATCGGAAAGAACATCCAAACCGTCAAATCTGAACATATCACTTTTTTCAATATTTACTTTAAGATAAAGATTGCCGTTAACACCGCCATTTTGCCCGCTATTTCCTTCGCCCGCTATCATGACTTTTTCGCCGTTTTTAATATCGGGCGGGATTTTTACCAGTATTTTTTTATGCGAAGAAACTTCGCCTGCGCCCTCGCACTTGTTGCATTTAGCTTCATTTATAAATTTCTTGCCTGTGCAGTTGGGGCAGCATTGAGTATGCAAAACATTAATCCGCCTTACTGTTCCGTTTTTGGCTTCGTTTACCGTAATAGTTAAATCTACCGTAATATCTGTTCCGTTAACAGCGCCTGATTTAGGTTTATCGTCTTTAACAAAAACACTCTCCATAAATTCGGAGAATACATCGGCAAAAGGTTTGGACTTATCTTTAGCATTTTTTTGTTTGGAGGGCGGGGGTTGGGTTTTTGAATAAGCCTGCTTAGCCTGCTGCTGTTGTTGTTTGTTGGACTGCGGCGGAGGCGCTTCGGTTTTAGTCTGCGGGGGGGCTTCTTCAGGCTGGTTATACCCTCTTACATAATCGTATTTTTTGCGCTTAACTTCATCAATTAAAACGTCATAAGCCTGGGTGATTTCAATAAACATTTTTTCGCTGGACTTGTTCCCCTTGTTAACGTCAGGGTGATATTTGCGAACTAATGTTCTGTATGCCGATTTAATTTCTTTCTTATCGGCAGAAGGATGGAGACCTAAAACAGCATATAAATTTTTATCTTTGAACTTATACATAAGATGATTCTACTCTATATTTTCATAATCATGCAATAATGAATTTAGAAACACAAGGGGATTAAGTATTTTGCATGAAAAAGTACTGGAATATTTAAAATCACAAAATATAGAAATAAGCCTTAAAACAAAAGCACGGGGGCATCTTGGATTTTATACAAAGGGTAAAATTGCAATATCAAAAAATATCCCCAAAGAAAAACTCGTACAGATTTTATTGCATGAATATACCCACAAAATCCACAGCGAAATTGAAAAAAATAATTTTAATAAAGGCGGAACGCTTGAGTTCTTATTTGATATTCAGGATGTATCACAAATAACAAGGGAGCTTCTGAGAGTGACGCATTTCGTTGATGAAAACTCGCTGTTTTTGAAATTTCAAGAGCCTTTGCGTAAATTTGAAAAAGAGATAAAAGAGCTTGAAAATCAAATAAAACGCCAATATCCGGACTTTAAAAAATCAAAGAAATTTGAAGCCTTTGAAACATATTTAAAGAAAACAAAATCCAAAGCAAAATATTTCCTGAAATACGACCACATAAAAATAGTTACACCGATTTTTCGAAAAACAGAATTTTACAGTATAAATACATTGGAAGAAGACTTTCCGGAACTGGGCGAAAATTTTAAAAACTATATTAAACTCTTGTCTGTCTACCGCAAATGTAAAAAACTTAAAAATCGTATTGCAAAAATGAAAAGATATTACAAAAAACCAACCGAATTATTCGCAAGATTTATAGAGGGGCTTGTAATTGATTATGATACCACCGTTAAAATAGCGCCCTCAGCTTATAATCATTTTATAATGCTTCTAAAAGCCGGCAGGTATAGTGATTTGGAAAATATTTTGAAATTGCTGCTGCCGAATATATAAATTCAATATTTACAACCAGAGAAAAAAGTGTTAATATAACACATAATTATATGCGCCTTTATATCACAGCTGTTATCGGTAGCGACTTACAACCTTATACTCCCCAAAAAAGGTAAATATGTCTGACGAAACTTTACTAAAAAATAAGAAGATTAAAATTAATTTTAATCAGCTTGAATTAAATAATTTTATAAATAATTCCTATGAGCAAAAAGAGAAAGAACGTATTGTTAAATGGATAATTAATGCTTTGAGGGAAAATTTAAGCATAAAAGGAACTTTGGATAATATTTGCAAAGAGATAGGAGTACTGCTGAATGTAGATAGGTGCAGCATTGCTATTTTTAACTTTAACAAGAAACAATTTGAAATTCACAGCGAACATATTAAACACGAAAAAATTCCCAGGTTGTCAGAAGAATTTCAAATAATAAAGATGCACGAATTATGGGATGATATTGTTCAAAAAGAAAAACAATCTATAGTAATAAATAACTTTGACAGATGTAATCAGGAAATAAAAAAATACTGCGCAAAAGATTTAAAATCATTGATACTAACCCCGATTATAGGCACTAAAAAGAAAATATACGGTTTAATTTTAAACGAAGAACTGACAAACGAACGGCAATGGAAGCACTATCATATAGAATCGCTTGAATATATAAGCAGCATAATCGGGATAAATATAAGGCAAAACTACCTTAATAAAAAACTTAAAAAAACCAACACATTAAAATCAACATTTCTTGCCAATATGACACATGAATTCCGTACACCGTTAAATGCTATCATAGGATTTGCGGATTTATTAAGCAGCGTGGATTGTAACAATCTTACGGGTAAACAAAAACATTATTTGAAAAATATTTCGTACAGCGCTAACCACTTATTAAGGTTAATCAATGATGTATTGGAACTTTCAAAAATTAATGCCGGAATAATTGAAGCTAACTTTGAGACCTTTAACTCACAAGAAATAATTCAGGAGACAGTAGACAGCCTGCAAAGTCTGGCTTTGGAAAAACAAATAACGCTTAAAATAAGTATTGTTAATGCAAAAATATTCAGTGATGCACAATTTTTCAGGCAAATTTTGTACAACTTAATCAATAATGCAATAAAATTCACTAACCCAAAAGGAAAAGTAATAGTACGTTCCAAAATTATAAAGAATAACTTAAAAATTGAAGTGGAAGATAACGGAATAGGTATAGCTAAAAAGCACTTTCACAAGGTGTTTAAACAGTTTGTCCAGATAGATTCCGGTTACTCAAGGACACAGGAAGGAACAGGATTAGGATTGGCTTTAACACAAAAGCTTGCAGAAATTATAGAAGGCGACATAGGTTTTACCTCCAAACTCAACAAAGGTTCAACCTTCTGGGTAACCATTCCGAAAATTATTCGGGAAGAAACATAGGAATTAAAAAATCAAATTACTTAAAGCAACAGCCATTGCAATACCTGCAACGTCAGCTATTAACCCCGCCAAAACAGCATGCCTGAATTTCACAATTCCGATGCTGCCAAAATAAACCGTTAATACATAAAAAGTGGTTTCACTGCAGCCAACCATAACAGCTGCCATTTTCGTAACAAAGGCGTTTCCGCCGTTTTGGGCTGCAATCTCGGAAAAAATGCCCAAAGCCCCGCTGCCTGAAAGCGGACGGATAATAGCAAGCGGCAAGACTTCTGCAGGCATGTTAATTTTAGTCAAAATAGGGTCTAAGACTCTTGCTATTAACTCAATCCCGCCTGAAGCTCTAAACATACCTACGGCAACTAAAATAGCTACCAGATAAGGAATAATCGAGACCCCGACAGAAAATCCCTCTTTTGCTCCTTCAATAAAAGTTTCATATACAGGAACTTTTTTGTACATAGCAAATAAAGGAATAGCAATAACTATCACCGGCAGCGCATAAAGAGATATTGTACTTAAAATTTCTTTAATCATCCTGCGTTTGCTCCTTTACGGGAAAGAACGGCTGCAAAAGCTTTACTGCAATAACGGCAACAACGGTTCCCAATGCCGTGATTAGTATTGTAGGTGCGATAATTTCCGTAGGATTAACAGAGCCTGATGCCGCTAAAATTGCAATAATAGAAGCAGGAATAAGCTGAAAGCCTGCTGTGTTAATAGCTAGAAAAGTACACATAGGGTTCGTGGCGGTGTTTTTAACAGTATTGAACTTCTGCATTTCTTTCATTGCCTTGATACCTATTGGAGTGGCGGCATTGGTAACTCCAAGGGCGTTAGCGGAAACATTCATCGCAATTAATCCCAATGCTTCGTCTTTTTTAGGTATTTCAGGAAATAATAAATTTGTAACAGGTTCAATGATTTTAGCGATAAAAGTAATCAGCCCTGACTTTTCGGCAAGCTTCATAAGCCCAAGCCAAAATGCCATAACACCAATAAGCGAGATTGATATTTCAACAGCGAGTTTTGCATTATCGGCAACGGACTGGACTACAAGCGGCATTTTGCCGTTAAAGAAAGCTATTACAACTGAAACAACGAGTAAAAATACCCAAATGTAGCCCATCATAGAGAATTAACCTTTCAAAAATTCTAAGTTTTTCAAAAGTGAATACAAAATAAATGCCAAAGTCATACAAATAGGAATGGTCATAACCCAGGCAGAAAGTATATTTTTAACCAACGACCACTTAACGGCGGATAGTCTTAAAGTACTTCCAACCCCCATAATAGCCGTAGAAATAACATGGGTGGTACTGATAGGGATACCTAAAGAACTGCAGGTTAAAATGATAATAGCAGCTGACGTTTCAGCGGCAAAACCGTGAATAGGCTTCAATTTAATAACCTTAGAACCCATTGTTCTGATGATTTTCCAACCGCCTGACATAACACCTGCAGACATTGTAAACGCACAAATAACAATTACCCAGACAGGAATATGTTCCGCGCTCTTCAAAAACCCAAAACTGAATAGTGCCAGGGTAATAATACCCATTGTTTTTTGGGCATCATTTGAACCATGGCTGAATGCCATTAATCCTGAGGAAATAAGCTGAAGTTTTTTAAACCACTTGTTAATTCTATCAGGATTTCTTTTGTGAACAAGCCATACCAACAGCAGCATAAAGAAAAATCCTATGAAAAACCCTAAAACAGGGGATGTAAACATAGGAATAATAACTTTTTTGATAATACCTGTAATATGAAGAGCGTTAATTCCTTTAAAAGCGATACCCGCACCTATTAACCCGCCGATTAAAGCATGAGAAGAGCTTGACGGGATACCGAAATACCAGGTTATAAGGTTCCACATAATAGCTGCCAGCAATGCACAGATAATGAGAGTTTGAGGCGGAGCTTCGACTGTTAAAATACCGCTGCTTATGGTTTTTGCAACGTGAGTTCCGAAAAACGCTCCCAAAAATTCTAACGAAGCGCCGAATATAATTGCATTACGCGGAGATAAAACCCTTGTTGAAACGATGGTAGCAATAGCATTGGCGCTGTCATGAAATCCGTTAATAAACTCAAATATAAGCGCTGATAGAATAACCATCAGTAAAACAAATAACGTTATAGACATATTAAATCTCCCGACTAACCGTGTTTTAAAGCAATTTGAGTAATATCATCAGCAACAATTACGCTTGTATTAAGCGCTGTTTCTATATTGTTGTGAATATCCCGGAGCTTAATAACATCGATAGCTTCATACCTGCCTGAGAAAAGATCCTCAATAACGTTAGAGAAAATTTCATCTCCCTGAGTTTCTATCTCGTTAATTTTTTCATAACTTTCAACAAATGATTTAACTTCTTTGTGGTTTTTCAAAAGTTCAACCATATAAAATAATTCATTCAATGCTGTTTCTAAAGTTTTTGCCTGATTGATTATTCTTTCATCAAATTCTTCAATTTGGAATAACTTAATATTCACACACGCGCGGCAAATTCTTCTGTTAATCTTATGCAAACTGCTTGTAATATGTTGAATGTCTTCTCTGTCGATAGGCGTTACAAAAGACTGGTTTAAACGCTCCAAAGTTTCCTCGGAAATTCTTGCACTTGCACGTTTATATTCTTTTGCTTTTTGAACTTTATCATCGCTGTAACCGTTAGTCAAAACGTCTAAAAGGTTGTTACAGCTATTTTTGCAAATTATTGTGGTACTTTCAAAACTTTTATAAAAATATTCTTCCTGCGGAGGTAATATTCTTTTGATTAATCCTGCCAGCATATTTATTCCTTCTCTTATATCCACTACTTCAATATACAACAAGCAGATATTTTTTTACAGAAAAAATCCGGTCTTTTGTAAAAAAACTTTTACAAAAACTCCAATATAAACTATTATAACCTCAGAAAGAAAGTGTAATTATGAGGAATTTAGATAAAAGAAAAGGTTTTACATTAGCAGAAGTACTTATAACCCTAATGATTATAGGTATTCTTGCCGTAATAACTATTCCAAGTTTAATTCAAACTTACCAAGAAAGAGAAACCGTTACTAAACTAAAAAAGACTTATTCGGTATTGCAGCAAGCATATAAACTGGCAGAAATAGAGAACGGCACCCCAACAAGCTGGGGATTAACAACGCTAAAGACCATAGATAAAATGAAACCTTATTTAAATATTATAAAAGATTGCAGCGCCTCATCAGTTAACAGTGGCTGCATGGAACCTGTCAAATACATGAACAGCGACAACGTCCACACGCCTTCTTTTTATGAAAACTTCATATTAGCAGATAACGTTTCTATAGGTCTTCGTCCGCCAAGCACTTACCCTGACTGCAAAAACGTATCATCAAACTTTGGAAGCAGCGAGATTTGCTCTCAAATATATGTTGATATTAACGGCTTAAAAGGGCCAAACAAATTTGGTACGGATGTATTTCTATTTGCACTTACAGACAAAGGCATCATTTTTGCAGGCGGACCTGCAACCAAGAATTTTTACTGTATGACCACCTCATCTCAAGGATATGATTGCGCCGGATGGATTATATTGCGCGGCAATATGAACTACCTTAGAGAAAATATTTACGATAAATATTGAGCAACATCGGCATATTTTTCAAGTTCGACAATATCGGCTAGTTCGAGTTTATTTTTATCAACGCTAAGTACTGTAGAATTCTCCTTCACCGCCAGAACCGGTATGTTTTTTTCCAAAGATTTAAAAACAGGGGTAGAACCCAAAGCATTATAAGGCATTACCAAGGCTTTTAAGTCCTCGATTACAATATCCCCGCAAGAAGCTTTTTTTATATCAATTAATTGAGGCGCATGCCATAATCCCAAAATTATACAGGGTAAAAAAGTAGGCGTAATATATTCAGCAGCTGCTTTAGGACTTACTATGCCGGTTGAAATTGTCATATCTTCAAAAGCAGGCGCATGGGCGCAAGGAAGGTTAAATTTGCGGCTTAGAGCATGAGAAATTATAGCCTCAACGCCACCTACTATGTCGACACCCTGCCCGTTTTCATAGCCATCATCAGGCGTTTCATCAAACCTACATACAACTGCTAAAGCGCTGCAGCCTTTTTTAACAAGTTTATGTCCTGCCTCGATAAGCGTATCAAGATTGTCAACGCTTCCCGTTGAAATATTGCTTGAGCTTATTTCAAAATTGACACAAGCCGCTTGTGAGGTTACTTCAAACTCTATACCCTCAACGCCATAAACCATTTTCATGGCATTTAAGGTATTTATATGTACATTAAGAACCCCTTGAGGTATGGCTTTATCAAAAATTACACCTATTTTGTTAGTGCTTTTTCTAAGCGCAATGTCGCCTTTGAAAAATCTGTTGAGAGCAAAACCTTCAACATAAAGCATGCTATCGTTAATGGCGGAAAAACATGCCGCATTAACCACATTGGGGTTGACAATAAGTTTAATGTCATGACTTAGCTTCCTTGCATAAATTCCCGCATCACCCGCAAAGCCTCCTATAGAAGCCCCAATCCCCGCAGGAACTATAAATGCTGCAAAATTATTGTCCATAAAATAATTTTAGCAAAAAAAAAGACCACTTAAGGTCTTAAAAAGTTTATGAGTGAGAGTGGAATATGCACAATTCAAATATAGCCATTTCTGACAATTTAATATATTAGCCGATTGGGTATATTTTATTTCTTGGCGAGTATTAGACGGTTAATAATTTCTATAACTTTAGGACTCCACTTTTTGCCTTCGTCTTGGTTTAAGATTTCAAGCGCTGCTTGTTTATCAAAAGCCTTGCGGTACGGTCTGGGTGAAATCAAAGCAAAATAAGCATTTACAGCCACTAAGATACTTGTACCGACAGGGATATCATCGCCTTTTAAAATTCCGGGATAACCCGAACCGTCATAATTTTCATTCCAGTGCTCAATCAAAGCAACAATGTTGGAAGCTGTACCTATAGGTGCAAGAATTTCCTTTGCTGCAACCAATGGGTGTTTTAGGAGTTTTTTACGTTCCCCTTCATCTAAAGGTCCTTCTTTAAGCAAAATGCTTTCAGGCAGCATTACATTACCGATATCATAAACCATAGCAGCCATTTTGTATTTGCCTATGTCTTCCTGCGAAATATTCAGTTCTTTTGCAATATATTCAATCATTTCCATTTTTTCTTTAATATTGCCGCGCTGATAATGCGGCTTGTAGATGTTTACAAATTCATCAACCACAAGGAAAATAATCTCATCAACGTTTTTATCGTTCAGGTTAGTATTTCTGAGTTTTTCAATAAGTTCCATCGCCAAATTTTGGTTGATAGGCATCATTTGCCTTGAAAGCAAGCTAACCAAAGAATCTAGCGCCTGACGTTTCCAAATATTTTCATCCCATGGCTGAGCAACCTGAACCTGATTTCTGCCGTTTCTTTTAGCCCTGTACATCGCCTGGTCAACAAGTTCTAAAAGCTCTTCAACATTATCCGTATGGGTCAAAAAAGTGCCGACGCCGATGCTTGCGGTAATTCTGCCGGCGCCTTCAATCGTGGTGTTTTCTATAGCCGAGCGCATTCTTTCCGCCGCGATTAAACCGCCGTCTAAATCAATACCGGGAAGTACAATTCCGAATTCTTCACCGCCAAAACGTGAAGGCAAATCAATAGAACGTGCATTTTGTTTAAGAATTTGGGCAATACCCACAATGGCGGCATCACCTACCGAATGTCCGTAATTATCGTTAATAGCTTTTAAATGGTCTAAATCAAGCGTAATGAGAGTAAAAGGCTGCTTTAAACGTAAAGAACGCTTGGTTTCATTAGCAAGACACTGGTCAAAATGACGTCTGTTATAAAGACCCGTTAAACCGTCCGTAATAGCCTGCTCTTTGATAGTCTGGAACAAATCCGCAATAGTAACGGCAAGCTCAATTTGCTTGGCAAAAAGTCCCAAAAAATTCTTTTCAATATCTGATATCTCGGATCTGATTGATATCACGAGCATGCAGCCAAAAATTTTATCCTGAAAAATAATAGGGATAATAGAAATAGCTTTCCCTGAAAAAAGTTTTTCTATAGCTTTTTTATGTTCGTCGGGCAAAAAAAGCGCAAAACCCTCTAAAAGTTCCGTAGCATGTTCAACTTCTACGATTTCGTTGGTAGTAATACACTTAATTAGAGGGTTGTTTTCAATTTTGTAGGGAATATAAATATCCTCGGGGTTTATATTTACTATTCCTTTAACCTTAGCGGCATATTCTTCATCGGAGGCTTCTCTTATTTTAAGATATTCATTACCGGCTTTGCCGAAAGACTGGAAAATAATAGCGTGCAAATAGCCTAAATCCTTCGTCATACCATCGGCAATAGTGCGCAAAACCTCGCTCAAAGGCTCAGAAGAGTTCATAGTACTCCAAATATGTTTGAGAGTGAGGATACTTTTATTGGCGTGATAAAGTTCCTCTGTACGGTCTGCTATTTCTTTTTCCAAACGTACATTTTTTTCTAAAATTTCAACAAAATTAAGCTGTTCGCTCGACAACACCGACTCAAAATTTTGGATTTTTTCCCCATAGGTTTTTATTTTGTTAAAAAATTTATCAAACATGTAAAATAAGCTATCTCTTCTTAACAAATTGACTTTAATAATTATACACTATTTTTTATATAAATATAAGTAGGGCTCGCTTAGAAGTTAGGAAGTGAAGGGGTGAAGATAAGAGGTTAGGACGTTACAAAGAAGACGTCTATCATGTGTCTTACGGTTTCAACCATAGTAGCAACGCCATTAACAATTTGGCTGACAAACATTTTAAATGCGCCGACAAAACCGACAATATTGCCATGCATATCTTTTTTGATTTGACCTGAAGAATCGTTTTCAATAGAATAGTCCACGGGAATTTCTATAATACCGGCTTCTTCCAACGTTTTTAGTTCTCCGGGGTCAACTTTGGCATTTTTGTTCATATCCGCCCATAGACGAAGCTGATAATAAACTTTGTCTTTTTTGTTTATAACGCCGTCTGCGTTTTCATCATACTTGGCAAGTTCATCAAAGCCGGTTGCTGCACCGCTTTGGTCGCCAAAGAGTTCTTTGCCGTTGTCGATTTGTCCATTGCCGTTTTTATCAAGGCATAAGAAGGCATTGTCAAATTTGGTTTGCAAAGTAGTCCATGCCGTTTTTTCAGCATGACCGTCAGCATCAAGGTCAAATATGACCCCGTCTTCAAGCGAAGTAAATAACAGTCCGTCACCCAATAAATCAAGAACTAAAGGTGAAGAATATCTTCTGAATGTTTCCGCTACGGAATAGGGACAATCCTTGTAAGATATCGCCCCGCCTGAGCAAAGTTCCGGTTTAGCACCACCTATTTTTTTACAATCATTAAATATATCTTGTTTTACCTTGAAGTTTTCACAAGTATTGATACATTCATTTTTTTCGTTTATTCCGCCCTTGTCACATAACTCACGACAATTACCTTTTACCTGATAAGCGGAAACATAATTGGAATCGATATCTTCAGAAATGTCTTGATTATTTTCTGTAGCATCTTCTGTAATTGCAGCTGTATCTGTATTATTGAACATATTAAACCAGCTTCTCGGGCTGAATTCACCAACAACGACGGCTAATCCGATCTGTGTTGATAAATCAAAATATTTTCGATTTGTACCTGAAGCAGTAATTACGTTTGAAGACCAGTACACTTTAGATAATAAAGCCGGACTTGGCATAGATGACAGCGAAGGGATACTGCTTCCACTACTCTTGCAAAAGTCAAACGCTTCTTTGTATGTCAAGTCTTTATCAGATACGGTACTGTTTTGGCAAACTATGCGTGCTTTCTTAGAATACAGTTTGCTTGCTGTAGCATTAAAGACATAATTTTGAGTGCTTCCCGCACTTGTAGTTGTCCAATAATTTGCATCCTTTTTAAACTTAGTTGGACTGGAGGCATAGATAGTCAATAATTGGTTATAAGTAGGCAATTTATCTATACCACCGCAATATTTTTGCGCATCAGCAAATTTAACTGTAGAAGTACTAACATTGCCGTTATTACATACTACATAAGCTTTTTTAGTTTGTTTTTTAATAAGAAATTTCACTGTGTAATATGCATCTTCTAAAGTAATAGTCCAATATTTACCATCGATTATACCTAATTTTTTTATGCTGTCATACTTTTCTCTAAATTCGGCTTCACTCATAAGTGTGCTTTTTTGACCTGCGCAAAATTCAACTGCCTTTTGGTATTTCAATTCTGTCGTTCCTGAGTTAGACATATTTTTGCACAGTGCATAGGCTGTACTACCTTCCTTCTGTACTCCGTAACTCAACGAATCGAGAGGCTTATACGTCACAGCAACAATATATGCAAAATGGTACATAAAGTTTCTATCTTTATCATCCTGAGATAATGCATCCGCAACCGCCTTCATGCCGGGCGTAGTTGCTCTTGATGAATCCTGATTTCCTGTACTAGTGCTGCTTTTCTTAGCGCTAGTACCTTGTAATTGCTGGTAAACCGTTGCACTGTCAGCACTTAAAGCCTTATACCTTAATACATACAACTTATCCCAGGCAGGACATTCGAGTTGGGAACTCTTACATATATTTTGGGTATTATCGTAAATTTCATTGGATTTCAAATACCCTTGGGATTTGAGTTTACTTGACGGCTTGCAAACACAAGCGTTTTCAATCCATTCTTTATGAGAAGGACAAGCATTTTTACACTCCCCGGTTTGGGTGTTATAATTAGGTTTATCCGGTGGACAAATACAATCACCTTTAGGAATCGTATCCGTTTTTGCTACACAAAGAACATAAGCTTTATCGGTTGATTTTCTTAGAACGTATATTGCATGTTGCTTAGTGGTACTTTTTTTAGGATTATAAGCGTTATAATAAGTCTTGCCACTATCTTCTTTCCCTACGTCGGAAGTCCAATAGTACGTATCCCCGTTCTTTTCCATTACATCCCCATCTCTTACTATTCTTAAAGTATGTATAACGTCAAATTCGGGTTGAGTGGGAATTCTTGCACCTAAATTGCTACAAATAGTTGCAGCTTCGGCATATGTTTTGGCAACGCTGTTATTGTTATTATCTCTTGCTGCATCTTTATTAGCTACAAATATATAACCGTATCCGTCAGCATTTTTATCATTCAATGTAGAGTACATATATTTTTTATACGTATATCCTTTATGTATAAAGCTATATGGAATAACACCGGCGGAATAAATTAAATTTGCGTTGCCATTACAAAGTTTACACTCGGGCTGACTTGAGTCATATGTCTCCTTACCCGGTACAAGGGAAATCTGCTCTTTAGCAGGACATTCACAAGCTGTCTTGTCTTTATTAGGAACTTTTGGCGGAGCACATGCCTCACATGTACAAGTACTGCTATTAAAGTTTATTCCGTCACATCCGGCTTTGGAATTAAATCCTGTAGCAGGGCATTCGCACCCTGTCTTGGCTGCATTGGGAACTTTTGGCGCAAGGCAAGCCGCCGTACATACACAAGTACTACTGTTAAATATTCCGTCACATCCGGCTTTGGAATTAACGCCTGTAGTTGGACATGCGCAAGTGTTTGTTTTAACTTTATCTTTAACTTTACCTGTAGCCGAACAGCTTGCGGTATAGGTAATGCTTCCTACTTTAGGAGATGAACAGGCACTCATGATATCGGAACAAACACACTTTCCATTGACTAAATCAGGCAAATTGTCAGGGCATTTGCAGCCTGTAGAAGCCTTTTCCATAACAGAGTCAATACAGGCTGTGCAAGTTTCGCTCAACGGCGAATATACTTCATTAGTTTTCAATGTAATTTTTTCTTTTGCGGGACAGGTACATGTGTTTGCCTTTTCTGCAACTTTAACCCGTCCTGAAGCCGAACAGCTTGCGGTATAGGTAATGCTTCCTACTTTAGGAGATGAACAGGCACTCACGATATCGGAACAAACACACTTTCCATTAATCTCATCAGGCAAAGTTTTAGGACATTTGCAAGTATTAACGGGATCAGCGGCAAAAGTTTTGCCGGTATCGCTGCAAGTTGCCTTGTAAATTATGGTACCTTCTTTAGCGCCGCTACAGGCTTCTGTTTTATCGGTACAAGTACATTCGCCATCTATCAAATCAGGTAAAGTTGCCGGGCATACACAAGCGTTTTTGGAAACATTCCATACTTTATTGCCTACGCAAGCTTCCACACATTTACCGGTTTTTGTATTGAAATTCGGTTTAGTTTGCGGGCAAATACATTGCGAACCCGCAATTATTAAGTCTTTGTTCGTACATTCACAGCCATTGCTGCCATACGTTTGACTGGAAGGACAACAATTCTCTGTAACGCTGCCTATTGTTACAGTTCCAAAAGAACATGTGTCTATTCTTGTTGATTTACCGTTAGGTTTATCCAACGGGCATTCAAGCTCTACTGTTTTTTCACCGTTGGTATAACCAGGACAAAGTTCATATTCGCTGACTGCTCTGTCTCGGTATATTGCCATCATAAATTGGGCTTTTTCACCGCCTGCGGATTTTTCATTCACATCTACATAGGCTAAAGCGCAAGGAGCGCCGCCGTCCGCTAATTTTGCACAATTAGTATTCAGCACCTGAAATGCTACTGTTGTACCGTTAACAAGTTCGACAGCCGGTAATGGACCCTCAGGAGCGGGCATCCCCTCCGGCAGATTATAATCGTCAACGTTACTTAAGGAAATATTTTCATTTTTTGTATTTAATTTATCGGCAAAAACTTCTTTTAGAGTACTATTATCGCCGGTATAAGCTGTCAAAGCCAAGCCTGTTGTGTCGCCTGAGGACAGAGCCTTGGAAATGCTTACAATAAGGCTCTCTGCTTGTTGTTTTTTGCCTGTCAGAACTTTTGCATTTTGATCGGAAAAGTTGGTAATAGATAACATTACAACAACCAATATACCTATCAAAGTCATTGAAATAAGGACTTCGGATAAGGTAAAAGCGGACTTTTTGCTACACATATATAATTCTCCTTAAGTAATTAATCTTTAAAATTAAGATATATAAATTTTATACCCTCAACTACAATTATGTCCTTTTTTTAAGATTTTTAAACATATTTGAAAAAATTTGTTTACAATAATTTACCAAACTTGGATTTAATCATAAAAGCTTTTACAACAAGATTTTTATCAGCTAAAATCAAGTGGGCATTATTACCTGCTTTTATGGAACCTAACTGCTGCAATTTTAAACTTTTTGCCGAATTTAATGATGTATATCCTATAAAATCACTTGGCTTTAAATTGAAATATTTGTTTACAGTTCTAAATATATCATCCAAAAATAAGATACTTCCCGCAACGGTTCCTTCTTCAGAAACAGCCTTACCGTCTTTTAAAAATATTTGTTCTCCTCCGAAAGCAAAAGAATCTGCTTTGCCGTAAGCCCCCGGCAGTGCATCGGAAATAAACACAATATGTTCTTTGTTTTTGAGTTTCAAAAACATTTGTACAACAGCCGGATGAATATGCTGCATATCACAAATAATTTCTGCGAAAACCTCGTTATTTAAAAGGGCTTCCGTAATCATACCGGGGTCACGGTGTTTAATGCCTCTCATTGCATTAAAAATATGCGTAACAGATTTAATAGTCTTAAACTTCTCAACGGCTGTATCATAATCACAATCAGAATGTGCCGCAGAAGGTATAATGCCAAGCCTTGTCAGTTCTTGTTCGAACCCTTCTTCCGCTATTTCAGGTGCATAAGACAAAATTTTCACAAAACTTGTATCAATCTTTCGCAAATTTTCGACAGTAGGTTTGAGCAGATATTTTTCAGGATGTATGCCTTTATACAGAGGGTTTAAAAAAGGTCCTTCCAGATGTACACCAAGGATTTCGGCGCCTTGGGACTTAACATTTTTGATTATATCAAGCTGCCTGTTTATATTTTCAATGCTGTCTGTCATAACGGTAGGCAAAATCGCTGTTACACCATGATAAGGCAGTTTTTCAAGCAAATGCCCGATTGCTTCCTGAGATGCCGTATTAAAATCGCAGCCGTATCCGCCGTGTAAATGCCTGTCAATTAAGCCCGGCATAAGGGTTAGACCTTGGCAGTCAAAAACTTCAAACCCCGCCGTATCAGCATCGGGGGCTTTAAGCGCCGAAATTTTACCGTCCTGAACAAAAACGTCCGCTGCAAAAGGCGCTTCAAAAGCGTTTTGAACTTCGCAGTTTATAAAGGCTATTTTCTTAACTTCATCCATTTAGAACCTGATTTCACGTCTTCCTTCCAAAGCTCTTGCAAGAGTGAGTTCATCCACATATTCAAGTTCGCCGCCGATAGGCAAACCAAAAGCTATCCTTGAGATTTTTATATTAAAAGGCTGCAAAATTTTAGCCAGGTACATACTCGTCGTCTCGCCCTCAACAGAAGGATTGAGCGCAAGTATGATTTCCTGAACGTCATTTTTTGCAACTCTGTTTAGAAGTTCTTTCAGTCGTAACTCTTCAGGTCCGATACCGTCCAAAGGGGAAATCATCCCCTGCAAGACGTGGTATAGTCCTTTAAACTCATTGGTCTTTTCTATAGCTATCAAGTCTTTTGTTTCAGCTACAACACATATTACAGATTGGCTGCGTGAAGAACCGGAGCATATTTCACAAGGGTTTTGCGAAGACATATTGAAGCAAATATCGCAATATTTGATTGTTTCTTTAGCCTCAACAAGCGCCGCAGCAAACTTTTCTACCTCTGACTTGGGCATTTTCAGGATTTGAAATGCCATCCGCTGGGCAGATTTAGGACCTATACTCGGAAGCTTTTGGAAATACTCTATAAGTCTTGCTAAAGGCTTGGTATATTGCATTAAAATAATCCCGGAATATTTAAGTTCATTCCGCCGGTGATTTCTTTCATTTTGGCTTCGGAAATTTCTTCCGCCTTTTTATTGGCGTCTTTTATGGCGGAAGTAATTAAATCTTCTAAAGTTTCAATGGTATCAATATCAACGCTTGCAGGGTCATCAGGGTTGATGGCTTCGGGCTTGATTTTTATTGAAAGAAACTCATTTTTGGCGTTGCATTTAACTTCTACAACACCACCGCCGGCTTGAGCTACTACGTCAATGTCTCCAAGACTGTTTCTTACATCTTCAACTTTTTTTTGCATTTCTTGCGCTTGTTTAATCATTTTTTGAATATTGAACATTTTTCTCTCCTGCTTAAATTTGCTTTTAACCAATTAAAATATTAAAATTAATAATGATGTACTTATTTATTTAATCATTATAATGCAAAAAAGAACATATATTAACGAATGCTTAAAAAATGATGTATTAATAAGATGGCCTGAAACACTTATGCCATTGAGAATTTATGTTGCGCCGTTCAGGTGGTATCAGGCCAAAAACGATATTAATGCGGAGTATCAGTACAGGCAAATGGTCATTAATGCTCTTAATCATTGGACAAAGGCAACCGATGGAATGGTTACGTTTGAAATAGTTCAGGCTTTAACCGACTCTATGATTAATCTTGACTGGAAGAGAGTAGACAGAAGCTCATTAGGACATTGCTATTTTAACTTTGATAAACAGGGACGGCTCTTTAGTGCAGAAGTACAAATAGGCTTGTCAGACGGTGTAATTCACCATGAATATATGAGTGAGAATGAAGTCTACCATACCATAATCCACGAAATCGGGCATGCTTTGGGTCTACAGCACAGCCCTTTTAAAAATGATATTATGTATGTTCCGCATCAGTATGGTGTTGTTGACATAACACAACGTGATAAAAACACCTTAAAGTGGCTTTACAGGCTGCCATACGGTGTACCATGGCAGGAAATTGTCCGCAGCTACGGTACACAACCTTACAAATCATTAGACGAAATGATTTATATGCTGGAAACGAATCAATCCCAAAGCAAATTCGAGCAGGTTAAAGAAGAAACGCACTTAAATCAACCGAGCAAAGACCTTATATCAGAAGTTGAAAGAATAGGAAATTTAAACCTGTACAACCAGTCCTTACAAAGGCTAGAATTGTCAGACAACATAAAAGACCTTGTAAAAAAGGTGAAAATAAACAAACATCTTAAGTAAGTCGGAACAGTCTATTTTTGTCTATGACCGACTCTGTAGCCGTGGTCAATATCAGCAGTTTTCCTGTTCACGTTGATAACGGTTTTAGCCAAGCCTAAGCCTACAGCAGCAAGTCCCGCCGTAACCGCCAAAGTTTTACCTAATTTGCTTATACCCTGAATATTTTTCATGTAGTTATAAACGCTCTTAGGTCCTTGGTAGAAAGGATATGTAATAATTTCTAAAACTGTTTTGTTAGGTAATTTTGCAATTTTCTTGAAAATACCGCCAATAATGCCGCCTACCGCTTTAATAGGAGTTCCAAATAAAGACTGAGCCTTTAACCCTTTGCCGTTAGCTTTTGTTATAAGCCAATCTACACCTAAAACACCACCGCCTACTGCCAAACCGCCAAGCGTTGATAATATAACACCTTTTGTACCTTCAGTGGCAACAGCTCCGACTTTTTGCACATTAGCTGTCACATGAAATGCTTTTCTAACAAGACTTTCATCTTTTTCTTCTTTAATAACAACTATTGGCTGATTATTTTTATCCGTGGTTTTAATGCCGTCAAATACGACTTTTTGACCGAAGTTCAAATTAGGGTTTATTTTTGCTGTTAACATAACACACCTTGCCTATATCACGGTTATTTTAAAAACAATAAAAATTTTTTTTGCTACTTTATTAAAATTTTGTTACAAACCATTCTACCAAAAATTTTGAAGAAGCGAAAGAGGAACTTGGTCTTTTTTTAAAAAATTCAGAAATTGTTACAAATATTAATTAAATAATAGCAAATTTCGGGGTTCATGAGGTTTAATGGAAGTGAAGGTAGTATAGTTGTTTGGGTCATGAGTTTACAAAGCATAAGCAGTACTGATACAAGGGCAAAGATATTTTACTTTAATGATCTTCATGCGAATGTAAAAGGGGCAAAAAAAATTAAAACTGCCTCCGATATTTTTGAAAGACAAGTCCAAAATTCAACAGCCGATACTTTTAAATTTGTAGGCGGCGACACTTATATAGGTGCGGCGGATAAGAGTTTTGCCGGGTTGTTTTTAAATTCTTTAAACATAGACGGCTCAGCCTTCGGAAATCATGAATTTGATATGGGCAGCCAAAAACTATCAGGTTTTGTGGATACTCATAAGTTTCCTTTCTTTAATGTTAATTTTAGGTATAAAGACAATTGCAGCCTGCAAGATGATATTGATGCAAACAGAGTGGTAAGAAGCAGTATAATAGAAAAAAACGGTAATAAGTACGGAGTCTTGGGCGCTGCGCCAACGGATATGTTAAGTACAATATCATCGGAAAGCGCAAACCGTTGTAAAGACTTTGAAGTTATGCATCTTGACGATACTGTTAAAGAAATTCAAAAAGAAATAGACAGCTTTAAAAAACAGGGGATAAATAAAATAATCCTGCTTTCGCATTTAGGGGCAGACAAAGATAAAATAGTTGCCCGGCAAACGGAAGGGATTGATGTAATAGTGGGGGGACATTCGCACCATACGCTGTCAGGCGTAGTGCCAAACGAAAACTATCTTTATTCAAAATCCCAAGAACCCGTATTAATTTTGCAGGCAGGACAGAACGGTGAACATTACGGGGTATTGGATGTGGTGTTTGATAAAGACGGCAAAATAAAAATGGCTGATAATAAAGTAAACTCTACAAAAGAACTCCCGGAAAGTTCTCTTATAAATTACGTAGAAAATATGGTTTATGGTTACCCTGTGAAAATCGCCACATTTGTCTCGGAACAAAAAAGAAGCGTTGATAATCTTACAGAGCATCCGATGTCTTGTTTTGTAGCGGATGCTATAAGAAAAAAATCAGGCGCACAAATAGCCTTCCACAATAAAATGTCTTTAAAGACGGATATGAAAGCCGGTGAAGTAACCAACCGTGATTTAGAAGTTGCGCTGCCGTACGTAAATGCCGTATATGTTTATAAAATGAGCGAAAAAGATATAATTGATGCTCTAAATACAAGCGTTCGCTATGAGGGTACGGAACGTGATAAAATAGGCAATCTTCAGGTTAGCGGGATGAAATACACCATAGGAAAAGATAAAAATGTAAAAGAGGTTTATGTTTTAAACGATGACGGAACTCAAACAAAGCTGAATGAGAAAAATCCAAGCACAGATAAATTTTTTACGGTAACATACGGTTCATTCTTTGCAGGCGGACCTGAAAGAATGACAATGTTAAAAGCGCCGGACAAACTAATTAAGAATTTTGAATGGAATGACCTTCAGGCAGTGGAAGAACATCTTAAATCCTTTGGCAATACACCTGTAGATATTAAAAAAGAAGGCAGAATTACTATAGAATAATTTTTTATTTGTAATCGATGTTAATAATATCTTCAAAAGACTTAAAGTTATAAAACAAAAAATGTCCCGCATTAATTTGAACAATATTTTCATTTTCTCCCCAAAAATTTAACTGGTTTTTTGTAGGAAAAATTTTGTCAAACTTGCTAACAATAATTTTGTCAAAGCCCGTTGTTAAATTTTGGTTACTAAATGCTGCTTTTTTTATACAATCTAGCTCGTTTAAACTGCTCTCAAGTGAACGAACTGGCAGATTTTTATTGAAGTTTTGAAAGTCTTCTTCGTTTCGAAACAAACTCCGCCTGAATTTCACGGCGGTTTCGAGCGTCATATTATTAAGCGTTAATTCAAAAATCTTTGGCGGAATTCCATACGTTTTATCAATAGGTTTAAGCGTGCCGTTAATTGCAATTTTCAAGTCAAAATCGGGCAAATTACAAAGCGCCGACATAAACACTCCATAAGAAAAAGCTATTAAATATTTTTTAGAATATTTGCTGAAATCAAAATTTATATCGGCATTTTCATAATCGTAAAGAAATAAGACATCTTTATTCGTTTGAAAAAGCGAAAAAGGGCGCTCATCCATTCCCCAGCCGCAAAAAAATACTATCAGCTCGTCTGAATCTTTATCTGAAAAAAATTGTTTCATAATTAATATATTAACAAAAAATTATCTTTTTGTACCGGCTTCATATCCGCACATTGTAAATACTATCGGAACAACTTTGCCTAAAATGCTTCTCATTGCTCCTTTTTCATCGATAATAGCAAATGTGGTAGCTAAATCATCGATATGAAAAGCAAAATCTCTCGGCTTAACTTTTCTGTTGCAATGTTCGCTATGAAGTTTGGAATTAAAGAAAGAAGCTATCTCTGTTCCTACAAAAACCCCGCTTATTAACCCGCCTAAAGTAATCACAAAATTCGGCAATTTGCTTATAATCGGGTTCATTGTATTTGCAAATTTTGAGGCAGAAGGAAGTTGGGGCAGTTTAATTTTGTGTGAAACTTTGCTGTATAGTTTTTCCGCTGCAACTATAAATGCCAAAGGAGTAATAATATTACCTATCATTTGATGCAGGGCTTCTTTTAACTTAGCTTTTTTATGTTGTTTTTTATCAGAAATTAATCCGCCCAAGGTACCGCCTGCAACAGAAGCTGATGCTAAAGCAAGAATTTCTTTAGGTCCGTATTGAATATTGAACATTCCTACTTTTTGTCCCAGCTTGGAACTTTGTCCTTTGGAAATGAAATACGCAGCCGCTAAAATACCGCTGATACATCCGGCAAATGCTGACATTTTTACTGCCAAAGGGGTATCCTTCGGATATTTACTTTCTCCCGAAGAGCGCAAATATACTTGATTCGTGTTGCCATGTTGTATATTGAAATTGCTAAAATAAGCTGTATTTATTGTATTTATTCCGTTCATAATTTTTTAACTGCTCGAATATCTCAATAATATTAAATCTCAAAAAATTTTTATTTGATAGTTTTTATCTGTAACTCAAAAGTATTTTTTTGTACTTGTACACGCCGGCTAAATATAATATTATGATATTATGAAAATCATTACAATGGAGCAGTGAATGAGTAAAAAATATTCAATAGGTATAGATTTAGGCGGAACAAAAATTATAGCCGGAATAGTAAATGAACAAACCGGCGAAGTAGTGGTATCTTGTAAAAAAAAGACTAAAAAAGAAAAAGGCACCGAAGTTATTACAAAAAAAATAATTTCTATCCTTGATGAACTCTTAAAAAATCCTGCTGTTAAAAAAGAAGAGATTAATTCAATAGGTATAGGGCTTGCAGGACAAGTAGACAGAGAAAACGGAGTGCTTATTTCCGCACCGAATTTGGAATGCTATGCCGTAAAATTTAAACAAATACTGGAGGAAAAATTTGATATTCCTGTCTATGCAGGTAATGACGTAGAGGTTGCTACAATAGGCGAAAAAACCTTTGGGGCAGGAGCGGGCTATAAGAATTTTGTATGCATTTTTGTAGGAACAGGTGTGGGTTCCGGCATAGTTTTAGACGGAAAAATTCACCTGGGAGCAACGGGTACGGCAGGAGAAATAGGTCATATAATCGTATCTTCCGGCGGAAGAGCTTGCGGCTGCGGCGGAAACGGATGTTTGGAAGCTTATGCCTCGCGCAGCGCAATTGAACACAAGATTAAAGGCGCAATTAAAAAAGGTCATCAGTCGGTAATCATCGATTACATAAAACAAGACGGGGCTATCCGCTCAAGGCACCTTAAAAGCGCTCTTGATAAACAGGACGAAATTGTACTGAACTGTATAACGGAAGCAGCAGAATACTTAAGCAGCGGAATTGCCAGTATAATAAACTTTTTAAATCCGGAATTGATAATTATAGGGGGCGGGTTGATTGAGGCTGTGGACTTCTTCTTTGATTTAACAAAAAGCAAAGCAATAGCAAAATCATTGCCTGTTCCGTCTAACCAAATCCAAATAGTAAAAGCAAAACTTGGCGATTTTTCGGGTGTGGTAGGGGCAGCTCTTTTGAAAAAAACAAGAGAAAATTAAAGTGATTTTGGAATAAATTTAAGGAAAATTTTCCTATTAAAAATTATGAAGCACGTTAAGCCTCAAATGGCAAGAAGTTTACATTTATTTAAACTTCTTCTATTGCATGTTGCTTACCGTTTTGCTTTAATGAAATAACCGTAATGAAGGGAGTGGTGGCTATTAACAGCCTGTTATTTGGGTTGGGAAAACAAACAATTTAGACAAAATTACACATAATTTTAGGATGAGATTTGCGAATATTTATAGCTACATGGCTAATATCGTATAACTAGAAAATATGATTTACTAGACATGCTAGGTATTAACTTACCGGGTATATATGTTAGGTAAATAATATTTACAGGAGAGCGCCATGGTAACAGCAACAGAAAAGGAAACAATTTCAGTAGTTATAGTAGAGGATTACAAACTTACTCGAATGGGATTAAAGTCTTCGCTTGAAGAGTATGAAGGTATCAAGGTAACGGGAGAAGCCGAAGATGCCGAAAAAGGGCTTATTGTAATAGAAAGATTAAAACCGGATGTTGTATTAATGGATTTAGGATTGCCGGGAATGAACGGTATTGAAGCAACACAACATTTAAAGCTGAAATGCCCTGATGTAAAAGTAATAGTATTAACTTCTCATGAAAGGGAAGAGGAAGTGGTAGCTTCGTTGGGCTCAGGAGCTCAGGCTTATTGTTTGAAGGATATAGACCCGAATGAACTTGTTTCTGTGATAAGAACAGTAAAACAAGGCGCTTGTTGGTTAGACCCTGTGATAGCCAAAACAGCGTTAAAACTTTTTCCAAAACCAAACAATATTAAAATTTCTTCTGCAAATAATATGCAAGATGCCAGAGGGCAGTTGACAGAGCGTGAGCTTGAGGTTTTAAGACTTCTTGTAAAAGGCAAGAGCAATACAGAAATCGCGAAAGATTTAATAGTAAGTGTTCATACGGCGAAAGCTCATGTTTGCAGTATTTTGCAAAAACTATGCGTGGATGACAGAGTACAAGCCGCTGTTAAAGCTATCAGAGAAAATATTATTTAAAGAACCGAGTATGGCAGCAGCCCATTCTTATGTTCTTATAGTATGTTTCCCGATTAAAATAAATAACAAAATGCCTGATAATTATATCAGGCATTTTGTGTATTAAAGTTTTTTAAAGATTATTTGTCATCCAGCGCAGCTACACCCGGTAGAACCTTGCCTTCAATAAATTCTAAGCTTGCTCCGCCGCCTGTTGAAATATGAGTGAATAAACTTTCATCCATTGCATATTTTTTTACTGCCGCAACAGTATCACCACCGCCAAGTACGCTGACAGCTCCTATTTTGGTTGCTTCTGCTACAGCTTGTGCTACGGATTTTGTTCCTTCTGTGAATTTATCGTTTTCAAATGCTCCTACAGGTCCGTTCCAAAGGATTGTTTTAGAGTTTTTGATTACTTCGGCAAATTCTTTGCGGGTTTCAGGTCCTGCATCTACCCCTTCAAATCCGTCGGGAATTTCTGTTACATCGGTGAATTTGTTTTCGCCGTTGCCTGAAAAATCGTTTGTTATTAATACGTCTTTTGCCATAATGATTTTGACGCCTTTTTCTGCAGCTTTCTTTTCAATGGCTTTGGCTACATCCATTTGGTCGTCTTCGCAAATAGAATTTCCTATTTTCCCTCCGTTGGCTTTTACAAACGTATAAGCCATTCCGCCGCCGATAATAAGGTTATCTACTTTGTCTACCAGGTTTTCCAGTACACCTATTTTTGTTGAAACTTTTGCTCCGCCTACGATTGCCGTAAATGGTCTTATCGGATTATCAAGCGCTTTGCCAAGTGAAGCCAGTTCTTTTTCCATTAATAAGCCTGATACTGCAGGCTTTAAGATTTTTGCAATTTTTGCTGTTGAAGAGTGGTTTCTGTGAGCTGCGCCAAACGCATCGTTTACATAAAAATCACCCGATTCCGCAAGTTCTTTTGCGAAAGTCATATCATCGTCTTTTGCTTCTTCGGCTTTGTAAAATCTGATGTTTTCTAAAAGTGCAACTTCGCCGTCTTTTAATTCTGAAAGTTTTGATTTTACTTCCTCGCCAACGCAGTCGTTTAAAAACATTACAGGTTCACCTAAAAGTTCCGCAAGTCTTTTTGCTACAGGAGCAAGCGAAAATTCAGGGTTCTTTTCTCCTTTTGGTCTGCCAAGGTGTGCCATAAGGATAATCTTCGCGCCTTTTTCTTTTAGTAGTTTTATTGTCGGTAAAATTGCCCTGATTCTTGTGTCGTCAGATACAACTTTGTCTTCTGTCAGAGGGGTGTTCATATCTACTCTTACAAGAGCACGTTTTCCTTTAATATTGTCTAAATCACGGATTGATTTTTTCATTTTTCTCTCCTGTTTTAACTTTCTTACATATTTAATTTTATATAAAACAAAAAAATATGTCATTGGAAAGATTAAACTAATGGCAGAGTATGCTTTTTAACAGTAAAAAAGACCCTTTGCAAAGAGTCTTTTTTGAAAAAATTTTTATTTTTTAGTTAACCTTGGAATGCGCTAATTACACTGGGGGCATTTTCTGCCTGATTGTTGATACCTTCTATCATTCCGATTGTGTGAATCATCATCAGGAACAATGTTAGTATTCCGCTTATCAAAAATTTTTCTCTTATGAAATGAGAGTTCATAGTCATATTCCTTTTGTTATGCTACTGCTGAGAAACTTGATCCTGATGCTCCGCCTGCGCCGGCATTGTTTCCAAATGCTATCGCTCCTGTGGTTTCTGTGCTTTTACCTCCGAATATCGGGGTATTGTTTTTTAAATGTGCCAATGCGCCTGTAGTTTCTGTTGTTTTCTTTTTAACATCCGGGTTGGTGTTTGCTGCTAAAGCAGGGGTAAAGAAATTAACTTGCATGATGGATACTCCTTATTACATATTGCTCTTCTTATTTATTATTTATTGGGGTCTGTACTTATATAAAGGGGAATTTTTAGGGCGGATTTCAATTTTTGCAGAAAAGTTTACAAAAGTTAATGCTCTATTTGGAGAATTTTTTGTAACCTTGTATTATAGTTATAACGTTAATTTTACGTTTCTGTAACGGGAAACCTTTTTTGGCTATCCGCTATAGGAGTATCAATTTAAAATTGAGAAGCAGTGGGATATAACTGTGCTTTTATAAGGCTTTAAGCTTTGTAACAGAATATTTGATGTTTTCGCTCTAAAAAGGCAATTATTTTAGGGCGATTTTTTTTATAAATATAAGAGATATTTTGAGCCAAGAGGAAAATTATGAACGAAAAAGAATTAAATGCTATTTTTGGAATCATTCCGGATCCTGAAAAGAATTATATTAATATCAGCGATAGAAAAGTGTTAATTGAAGTAGAACGCATTGTTCGTGTTTTCCAGTTAGTTGAAGCTCAAAACATTGAATTTAAAGGCGATGCAGTAGTTAACTATTCTAATCTGGACTTGATTCCCTGTGAGAATTAAACTTCAATAATTTAAACTGTTCTATAGGCATGCGCATAGTTGGTTTTTTCTTTGAAACCTATTCTGCGGTAGCTGTGGATTGCGGGGTAATTGTTAGTATCACATGTCGCATTTATCAGTTTTGTGGTAATGGCGCCGTCTTGTACAGCCTTGAGAGTTAAAAGCGTGGATTGCTTCAACATGAACAATCCCAGTCCTTTGTGGTTGTGAGCTCTGTCAATTACAAAAATCGGGATGTTTGCAATATCAGGCGTTGTGAGGTTTACAAAACAAAAGCCTATCGGGGTATTTTCATACCTTACAACTGTCGTAAGTTCGGGGATGAAGGTGCCAAGGTCGCCTTCTGTTATGCTTTTTAGTACCGCTATTGAACCTTCAAGGGTTTGAAATCTGGGGTCAAATTTGGCATCGTTTAGCTTGGAAAATCTTTCGTAAATTATTTTAGCGGCAGCGTCAAAATATTCCTTACGCCACATATCCGCGTTATATGGGCTTTGGGGAATAGAGGCTTTTGATTTTCCTAAAATCATCCTTTGTATGCTGTTGAAAAACTCTAATTCAAATATGCATTCGCCTATTAACCTGAAATCTAAATGTACGATGTCTTCTATAAAATCGGCTTGTTTTCCGAGCATGGGGTAGCTGATAGTTCTTCCCGGGCATATGGATTTTAAATCATTGATTAGTTGTGAGGTAAGGGCTTTTTTGATGTCTATTTTGTTTGGGGTTTCGTCGCAATAGATAAGGTTGATTTCGATGGCATCGTTTAAACAGTCCGAATAAATTAAAAATGCTGAGATGTTGTTTTCTTGATAAAAGTATCCTTTTATAAGTTGCTGCTCTAATGCCAATATGAATTGGTCAAAGTTTAAAGGTTCTATTTCAAAGGCGTAGTCTTTAACAGCTTCGGTGCAGAATTTTTCGTAGGCGGTTTTTATGTTTTCGATGTTGTTCAGTGTTATAGGGTTAATATTCATTTTGGTCTCTCAATACTTTACCGGATTATTATATCAATTTTTGGAGATGAAGTACAAGATTAAGTGAGAGGGTTATAAAGGTTAAATAAAACAGAAAGCGAGGTATGACGTGAATCAAAAGTTAGTACATGTGGATTCTTACGTAAAAAGGGATGGAACAGAAGTCAGGGAACATTGGCGCGGGCGGGGACCTTCGTCCGAGGGTAGTTATCCCGAAGAAGGGGGAATGGCGGAATCTCGGTTTGCGCCCGAGGAAACTGACCCCGATGAGGTTATTGATAAATTATTTCCGCCTGAATTGGCAGAGTTAATCAAGGCGATTTTTCCGGGTGACCCTGTATACGCTCTTCCCGGGGATAGAGAATATCCTCCTGCTCCGTCAGGAAGAAATGCGCAAGGTTCGTTTAATGGCGCTTCCATATTAGAAGGAGAAATTTCTGTGGATGTGATTCCTTGGGGAGAGATATTAGGTTCATTGGGCGACGCTTTTGGCGAGGGTTTGGGTGATATTCTCGGCGTTGCAACAGCTGCTTTGTCAAAGGCATATCAAGTTAAACAAAAACTTGATGAGTTGAACGCAAGTAATGTATCAAACGTGGATTTTACCCGTACTCATAATGCATTAAAGAAAGTAACTTTTGATATGGATGCGGCGCAAGATGCAGTTCGTATTGAGAAGGAAAAAACTCTGGAGAAGCTTGTTCAAACAAAAAATCAGGACGAGTACAAGAAAATGTACAACAAATATATGCTGCAGCGGGATTTGTATCGCAAGAATGAAGGTGTTTTGCGAGGAGTAAAGACCGGGGTTAATAACAGGGATTATGAGATGGTTTCAAGAGAGCTTTCCGATTATGAGGAGAATTTGCGTGATTTTGTTCAAAAATCTGTAAAGACAGCGGGGGTTGATGTTCCTAAAATGAGCAAAAATAATCCCGTGCCGTTTAAAATGAATGCTAATGCGCCGAATTATAAGCCTGTTGGCAACATTAAAAATGTTAATGATTTTCAAAATGTGCAGCAAGAAGCAATTCCAACCGAGCTGCCGCATCAAAACCAGGTTATGAACTACAATTATGAGTCTGTGCCGAAGAATTCTTTTGACATTCATGATAAGAACCGTGAATATGCGCGTTTGGCGGATTTTGCCGGTGGTTATGCAAAGCAAGGTCAACTTGCTGTCGGGCAGATTACACCTGATGGCTGGGTGGTCAGAGATGCCGTACATGATAAAGCAAGTAATTTTAAGATGGTTGTTTATGAAAAAGGTGATGAGATAGTTATTGACTACGTAGGAACCGATTTTTTAAATGCTCCTGATCACGGGGCGAACTTGAAGGCGTTTTTTACGGGTAGGAGCCAACAAATAACTCAGGCTATAGCACATTGTTATGATGTTAAGAAGGCATATCCGGATAAAAAAATTACTGTTATAGGGCATTCTGAAGGCGGAACAGAAGCTATAAACGCAGGTTTGCGTAATAACCTCAATGTTATAACATACGGTGCATTGGGCGTTGGGAAAATATCAATCCCTGATAGTTATACAGGAACTATTATTAATTATATCACTCCTAATGATATAGTACCTAAGTTAAAGCCTAATATCGGAACTACTTATGTTGTAGAGCCTAATCAGCATTGGGTTAAAAGATATACACCTTTAGGGATACCTGATGCTCATAGGTTATTGTTTGGTTACAATGATTTAAGAAATCCGATTTTGGTTGAGGATTATTTGAGAAGGTATTTGCCTGTTCATTATAGAAATACTATATTCACACCTGCTGAAAGAGAAATTCTTATAGAAACTTGGAGGCAAGAGGGGTTAAAAAATATAAGAGATGCTGAATATTAAATAGAGTTACCCCTAGGGCATCATGTCTTTTAAATGAGGAAAGTGCATTTGCGGGGTAGGTGCCGTGGGATTTTTGATTTTAGAGTTCTTCCCTATATGCATAGATATAGTACCTCTTGATGAGAATACATCTCCATCATCGTGATAATCCATTTTAATAACATTTTCAGTGCTTTTGTATAAAAATATATCTACTCTAATATTTTGGTCCTCTATTTCTTTTGGGAAAGGCTTGGGCGAGTTTTTTTTTAGCATGTCAATAACGTAAATAACGTCTTTGTCAGTAGGCTTGAATGACCAGAGAAGCTGGATATCTGATATAGAAGCATCTCTGTTGAGGACATATAATATTTCGGTTCCTGAACCCACAGGGAGTCCGAGCTTTTTGGGTTCAAAGGCGTCAAAAAGCTGTTTGGAATAAGATTCAAAATACTCGTAAGCGACTTTGTTTTCAGGTGCTCTGAAGGTCTTTAACGTGATGTTATCAAACGAAACAGCGAAAACAGCGCCTGCCATAAGGGTGATGGATAAGAATATGAAAATTAGTTTGTAAAGAAAATTCATATGATTATATTACACTAATATGGCAGGTTGTGCAAGATAGCGGGGAGTTGTAACGATGGGCGCGGGATAGACCCTGACATAAAGTCAGGGTGACAGTAGGGGTGAAACTGTTGCCTTGCTTTTGCTCGCAAAGACGGAGTGGCAGGAGAGCAGAGGGGATATTGCTATTAGATAGGGCGGGGTTTTCCCGCTCTATCTAATAGCATTTACGAAAAGTTGGAAAGGCTAGTCCCATAATAGTTTACTCTGCGGAAAGTTCTTTTCCGGCGTGGGCGCTGCAGGATTTTTGCTTTTTGGATTTTTTCCGATATGGATAGATATATTTCCTTTGGAAGATCTGTAGTCCCCCCCATGTTGATAATCCAGTTTAATAATATTTTCAGTACTGTTATATAAAAAGATATTTACTTTGATATTTTGGTCTTCTATTTCTTTAGGGAAGGGTTTGGGCGGGTTTTTTTTCAAAAAATCAGATCCGTAAATAAAAGGTTTATAAATGGATTTGAATTCCCAAACAGGCTGAATATCTGACAAAGTGCCATCACGATTTATAATATATAATATGTAGGTTCCATAGCCTGCGGGGAGGTCGAGTTTTTTGGGTTCAAAGGCATAAAAAAGCTGTTTGGAATAAGATTCAAAATATTCGTAAGCGACTTTGTTTTCAGGTGCTCTGAAGGTCTTTAACGTGATGTTATCAAACGAAACAGCGAAAACAGCGCCTGCCATAAGGGTGATGGATAAGAATATGAAAATTAGTTTGTAAAGAAAATTCATATGATTATATTACACTAATATGGCAGGTTGTGCAAGATAGCGGGGAGTTGTAATGATGGGATAGACAAGGTTTTGAGTTCTGTTTGTAATTTATTTGTGGGTTGGAGTAGGGAACTTGAGGCTTGCAAAGCAAGCCTCTTTTTATGCCATGGTAAGTTTTGGTTGAATATGGGGAGATTTGGGATGATTAATTGGAATGAGATTTATACTAAATATCTGCAAGGGGCGGCTCCTAAAGATTTGGCTGTTGAATACGGTGTTGAAGCCAAAAAAATCAGCGCTAAAGTAAGTTATGAAAAATGGAAAGAAAAGAAAATTAAAATTAAAGATAAAATTATTGATTCTATTGAAAAGAAAATTGAAAAATTAACGCAAAGTGCGTTTGATGAGCTTGAAAAAATATTGAATAGCGAGGATGCCGCTCATACTAACAAAATTCAGGCAGCTAAGGCTATTATTGATGTTTCCGGCTTGAAAAAAGATAAAAAAGAATTGAGTGCCAGTTTGAGTTACGAGGTATATATTAATAGGGAAAGTGTGAAGTGAGAATAGATTTTTCTTGGCAATTTGGTGAAAAATTAGCTCCCGTTTTTGATTTTAAGGGTAGATATATAGTGCTTAAAGGCGGTAGAGCTTCGGGGAAATCGCATTTTGTTGCCAGAAAAACGCTTGAAGACAGGCTTTATAAAAAACGTGATTTGCTCTGTGTCAGAGAATTTCAGGCTAATTTGGAACAATCTAATTACAAATTATACAGAATTTTGATTGAAAAACATAACCTGCCATTTAAAATCTATTCCGATTTTTTTAGAAGCGAACTTACAAAAAGCGAGATAGTTTTCAGGGGAATGAATGATTTGACCGCTGACGGTATAAAATCATACGAGGGGTTTGCCGATGCATGGATTGAAGAGGCACAAAAATTTACGCTGAATAGTTTTAAAAAACTTGACCCGACCATCAGGCAAGAAGACAGCCAAATATTTATCACAATGAACCCGGAATTTCCTAAAGACCCTGTTTTGAGTGAGATTGAAAAATCATATAAAGAAGATGCTTTGATTTTGCATGTGAATTATTTTGATAATCCTTTTTGTCCCGAGCCTATGAAAAAAATGGCGGAGCTGACAAAAATTAACAGACCCGGGGATTATAAGCATATTTGGCTGGGTAAACCCAGAGATGCGGCGCAAAATAATGTTGTTAAAAATTTTAGCAGTGAGAATATTGTTGATATTAACTATATAGATGATGCTGTTTTGCATATTTCCTGTGATTTTAACGTTGACCCTATGTGCTGGGTTATTGCACATAAAACCGATGATAAAGTGTTTTTCTTTGATGAAATTGTTGTGGAAAATACAACAACCGTTGATTGTGTGGATGAATTTTATCGAAGATATCCTAACCATAAGGCGCAAATTATTATTAACGGTGATGCATCGGGGGATAACCGTTCTTGTACAAGTGAATACACTAACTATGTTTTGATTAAAAACAGGCTTAGGGATTGGGGTTATACGGATGTGGAGTTTCGTCTGAAGCACTTTAATCCGCCTGTTAAAAACAGGATTGCGTCATGGAATGAAAAAATTAAAACACTTGAGGGTAAACGCGAAATTTTGATTTCGCCTAAGTGCAAGTGGCTTATATATAATTGTGAAAATCTTAAATATAAAGAAGGTTCCAGTAAAATTGATGTACCGACTTTTCATCAAATTAAACAGAATAAAGAACTCAAATTTTTGTCCCATTCTTTTGATGCGGCAAGTTATCTGGTGGATTTTTATTTTGGTATTAAATTGAAATAAAAACATGAGGCTAATTTCTTCATTGCTTCTTCTCTTTGTTATCAAGCCGTTTTTTTAAAACGGCTTGATTTTTTTTAATCTTATTTGATTAAGGCTTATCAGAGCAGGATTTTCAGGTTGTGTGTAAAGTTTTGTAAATAAAATAGGAAAAATTGCAATTCTGTATTGAGTATATACTTTATATATATGTAAGCAGTGAACAATCAAAGAATTTTATAAACCTTCCCTAAAACCTTCCCTTTCCCTAATTTTGCTCCCCTAAACCGGGAGTTTTTTTTTGAGATTTAAGTATGTTAAAATAATGGGATGAAATTAAAAAATTTATTAATCATAATAGTTATAATAGCTTTGGGTGTTTTTTTGATAGTTGCAAAAAGTTCTAATAAGGATACCGTCATTAACTTTGAGCATGATGATATTACCGAAGAAGATTTGCTTTTGTATAATTATTTGCTGGAGCAGGAAGGTCATTTGTATATTGACGGGGAAGGCAATATTTTTAATGCCGCATTGCAAGACACAAAGGCTGTGGTGTTTGATTTGAATGGTGATTCTGTTCCGGAGTTGTTGGGGTATAATACTTCCACTGTGTATTGCGGCGGCGGTGCGCAGGGGTGTGCTTTATATATTTTGCAACTTAAAGATGGTAAATGGGTCAATATTAATAATGGTGGGTTTTTCCCGCAGATGGGGCTTGTTGCTCTGCATAAAAAAGAAAACGGGTATAAAAAAATTATTGTTCCGCGTTTGCTTGGAAAAAACGGGCTGTTGGTTTTCAACGGTAAAATTTATGATTTTGTAAAATAATTTGTTATTTATTAATTAAAAAACAGGGGTCGGCTTAAATAGACGGCCTCAATTCTTAGTGTTAATTAAACAGGAGGAAAGATGAGTAAAGGTAAGAAAAAGGACATGGCGCTTGAGAATTTGGCGCAGGAAAATCTTGAAACAGACAAGGAAGAAGTTGATTTAAGGCTTGATTATTTGAGAGATAAGATAGCTTTTATGTTTGAGGAGCTTGATAGTGCGAGGGCTAAACAAAAAGAGGACATTAAGTCTTTAGAAAATGCTGTTTTTTTAAAAGATAATGATAAATTTCAAATGCCTGATTTGTTTGAACTTTATCAAACTTTTAAATCTCATATTTGGGAAAATTTGTATTCGAACTTGGAATCTTTGTTTGATGTGAAAGGTTTAAATCAGCAAAGTGAACAAAATGCTCTTATTCAAAAACGTAATTTAATGAGATATTTTGAGAGCAGCAGGCTTGTTTCCACACTTGATAAAGCTATTGATTTTTTAATAAGAAAATCTGAAGCCGTTGTTTTTGTCGGTTGGAGAACCGAGGAAAAATTTGTACGCAGGGAAGTGGAAAAGCCTGTTGCGGGTATTGACGCTCAGACTTCTTTGAAAACAAAGAAAGTTATTGAAGTACAGCCTAAAAAAGTTTATGAAGGGCTTGATATTAAAGCTATTGACCCTGAAAATCTGGTGTTTGATACTGAAAACAAAAAATATTTTATCTATCAGACTTTTATTACTCCTGAGCAGCTTGATTGTATCAATGATTTTAATTTACTTGATGAAGCTGCAAAGACAATGCTTAAACATCTTATACATGAAAAAGACAGGAAAACTTCTAAGGGTGTTATTGATGATAAGATTGAGCTTTTGGAGTATTGGGGGGATATTGTTCTTCAAGATGGCACTGTTTTGCGCAATCAGGTTGTGGTTCTTGCCGCAAGGGAATTTATTATAAGGCTGGAGGATAATCCTTTTGTGATTAATCCTTTTGTTGTGATGAATATAGTTGAAGACCCTGATACAAAAAGGGGGTTCTTGTATCTGAAAACAGCTTTGCCTATGAAAGAAAAGGCTCAACAGATTTTTGTAAACCAGCTGAGAGCTTTGGAATTTGTTACAAATCCTGCTTATTTGGCGCCGAAAGGGGCTTTTAGCTCTCCGGAACAAAAAATTGACCCGGGTAAAATTGTGGAATATGAACCTGCGCTTATGCCTCAAACTCCTATGCCTTTGAATATGACAGGCGCTTTGCAAGGCTGGGAGTTTTTGACCTATTTAAAGTCAATTGAAGAAACTACAACGGGGATTTTCAAAAACTTTGCAGGGTTACCAAATTCCACCCAGCGCAGCGCTACAGAAGTTCAATTCAGCGCAGGAGGGCAAAATGCCAGATTGGCTATGATTATTGATTGTATTAATCAGGATTTGGTTATTCCTATTGTTGAAAAATCTGCCGATTTGATTGCTAATCTGGTTTTTGAAGATGAAAATATTTTTGTTCAGATTGATAATAGTAAACAAACTCTTGCTATAAATCAAAATGTTAGAAACGGTGAATATAAGTATATTTATGGCGACAGAAATGCTATTCAGGTGCGAAAATTCAAGGCTAAAGAAATGTTTGATGCCTGTGCTAATCTGTTCAAAATATTTCCTGAACTTAAAAATACGGTTAATGCTAATGAAGTAATGAAATTTTTGCTTGAGCAGTATGGGTTTGATAATTTTGAAAGGTTTAAAGTAAATGAATTACCTAAAACAGCTGACTTCTCACCAAATTTACCTTTTAGATCAGGTTATGAAAACCAAAGAATGGGCGGTTTTTAAACAATATGTGAAAGAACTCGCTTTTTCTTACCTTAACAGCGTTGAATCTAAGGATTTTTTGCGTGGTATGCGTTTTGCTATAGATAAATTTGAAGATGATATTTCTAAAAAAATGAACAATCTCTGATATTTCTTTGCGGCATGGCTTTGGAATATGCCTTTTTCTTTTATCAGGGCTTAACGCCAGAGTGGGCGTTTTTTGTGTTACTTAAATATGGGAGAAAATTATGTCGATTGACTATAATGAGTTTCAGGCGGGGCAGGGAGTGAGCGCTTCGGCTATGAACCAAAATTTTTCAAAAACAAATGATGCTGTAAATGCATTGGAAGTGAGTATTAATACCAATGTTTCAATGTTAAATACCAATATATCTTTAAAAGCCGATAAAAACGGCTCGGTATCAGAAGCTTTCAACGTGGCTAATGCTACAGAAACTTCTCATTCCGTGAATTTGAGTTTGTTAAAACAGTATGTACCCGCAGGAACTGTGATTTGGAGCGCCAGAAGTTCTGCGCCAAGCGGTTGGCTGATTTGTAACGGGGCAGCTGTTTCACGTACGACTTATGCTGATTTGTTTACTGCCATAGGTACTGCTTTTGGCAATGGTGACGGCTCTACAACGTTTAATCTGCCGTTATTAACCGACCAAAGGTTTATCAGAGGATGGACTTCCTCGGGTGCCAGCGGCAATGCCGTTAATACTATATTACCTGCTCACTCCCATACTTTGGGCACCCTGACTATGGCTGTTCCCGGTACATATATTGGAGAGGGGAGCGCATTAGTAGGGATGACAACTAATACTACATCAACAACAGGATGGGGTGGGGATTGTTTTCCTAAGTATTTACAATTAGTTCCATGTATTAAATATTAAGGGGGAAATTATGATTAAAATTAAAATCGGCGAGCAAAAGCCAATTAATTATTCTATCAGAGAAAAAACTACGGGTCTGCCCGTGAGTTTGGTTGGAAGCACCATTATTTTTCAATTAAAAGAAACCGAAAATCAGTTAAGTGATTTTTTGCTGGAAAAAATTATTACGGAAATTTCTGATCCTTATGATACCGGTTTGATTTACAGCCCTTCTGAAGGTCGTTTTAGTGTGTTTATAAAATCTGAAGATACTATAAGCCTTAATATAAATAAGGATTATTACTATACAATCTGGAAGATACAAGGTCAGAACAAAGAAGTTATATCCGCCAGCGGGTTAAAAGTTGAGGAGTTTAAAGTATGTCCGGCATAGAAATAATTAATCAGGATTATGTCCTTGTACTTGAAAAGGCTGAATATGTAATTAATGTTCAAAGTTTTTCTGTAAGTGATTATAAAGCTTTGTCTAATAAGCCTTCTATTAATAATGTTATGCTGGAAGGAAATATTTCAAGTGCAGATTTAGGCTTGGTTCCGGCATCCGATTTTTCTTTAAAAGAGGATATTGCTAATAAAATTGTAAGCCTTTCTGCTTCTGCTGATGATATTCAATATCCTTCCGCAAAATGTGTTTATGATAATTTACATTTGAAAGCTGATAATGATTTGTCTAACCTGTCCACAGAAGGGCAAGCGGTTATTACTGCTAAAGCTAATGTTGACTTATCTAATCTGTCAACAGAAGGGCAAGCGGTTATTGACAATAAAGCTAGTGTTGACTTATCTAATCTGTCAACTGCGGGAAAAGCAAGTCTGGCTGATATGGTTATGCCAAGTTATGTAAATGCTGTATCTAAATCAGTTAATACCTTACATACAGCAGATAAAGCAGGATTATTAAAAATTCATGGTTTTCACGGAGGCGTAGCTGCTGATGTAAAATTATATATTGATGGCGTGGAAGTATTTATATTTGTCGAAAATAGTACAAGTAGTAATTGGTACGATAATGCTTCTTACCTGATAGGCAAAAATTCAACTTATCAATTAACTGTTACATCGGGTTCAGGCATAATAAGGTTTATACCATTAAAAGGAGTTGCATAATGACTATTTATTTTGATGAAAACAAAAAAGCTTACGGAGATAAAATACCAAACCATATCACATCTGTTGCCGATGAGGTTTGGGATGTTTTTTGTACACAACCTGCGGGTATAACTTGGGATATTATTGATGGTGAGTTTGTGGATTTAAGACAATCGCCTGAATATCTAAAACAAAAGCGTTTACAAGAGGTTGAGCAGGAGCTTATTACTCTTGATAGAGAATATATTATAAAGCTTGACACACCTGTTACTTATACAAATGGGTTTGCTTATAAACCTAAATACGCTCAAGATACCTATATTTCGCTCTTAAGCGCAGGACAGATGATACCTGATATGTTCCCCATGAAAATTTGGGATAGCAGCGAACTGCAAGAACGTGCCGTTGAAATGTCTTTAAGCGAATTAACTAATCTGACCATATTTTTGGCAGGGGTTCAGCAAGGGTATTTTAACGAGCGAAAACAAGCAAAAGCTATTCTGCAAAAGGAAAAAGAGGGGTTAAATGTATAATTCTTTTAATAAAAGACCCGTGATTGTTGTTAATCCTGAAAACAAAGAAAAACCTTTTATTTTAAAGAACGATATTTATTATTTGTCTTCTTATTTCGGCGACGGGCAATCCTACGGAATTGCCGTAAATAAGGGCTATAATTGGAACGGGGCAAATATACCCCGTTTTTTATGGCGGTTAGTGGGGTCGCAGTACGACCCCGCTTTTTTGCCCGCTTCTATGGTGCATGATTGGCTTTGTGAAAATAAAGACTTCATTATAAAAGACGGTGCCAAAATCAGCAGTGATATTTTCAGGGATATTTTGATTTTATACGGTGTAAACAGATTGAAGGCTTGTTTTATGGCAGGGGCTGTGAGCGCTTTTCAGCGGATTTCGGGAGGGTGGAATTGAGCATAGCCAATAAACCTGAAATTTAAGACCATCAACATAGAGAGTTTGGAGGTAAAGGTTTATTCACCGATTTTATTTGGGATATATTTCGTAAAATATGCGAAAACTGCGGGGAAAATTGCTACTGTGATAAGAATATTGATTATTCCTATTTGTTGGGCTAAAGCGCCGACCAGCGACATTGCAATCCCTACTATTCCCCAGCTGAAGCCGCCTATTAACCCTGAAGTAAGGCTTTTATAATCAGGCATTACCTGATGGGCAAGTATCATATTTATCGGCACGCTTAACATTGAAAAAAAGCCTATTATTATGAAGGTTAAATATGAGATTAACGGAATGCTTTGATAGGTTATTGCAAAAATAACGGATAACGGCAATATAGACAATAAGGAACCGTTAATAACTTTACGGGTGCCGAATCTTTTTTCAAGTTTTGGGCTTGTCATTGTGCCTAAGGCTCCTGCTATCAAATACAAAGATAATAGTATACCTATATGAGATGCGCTGTACCCTATGCTTTTCCATAGAAATGGCAATAATATGCACAAAGATTGGGTTGTAAGTGATTTGGAAATGGAAAAACACAGCAGAACTTTCATTGGTTTGCTTGAAAATATATCTCTTATTGCTTTTTTGAAAATGATTTTGGGGGTTGTAATCGGAATATGGGATATTTTAGGGACAAATTTTATTATTGCAAAAGCACATAACAGACCCGGCAGTGAGGTATAGATAAGGGCTTTTTCGCTGAAACAATCATGTATTAATGATGAAATTATGGGTCCTGCTGCAAATCCTATAGTTCCTGCCGCCAAAAAAGCACTCATGTTTTTGGTTAAGGTTTCGGGTTTTGAAAACAGGTTAATGAAGCTTGTTGCCTGAGGATGGAAAAAACCGTTACCTACGCTTCCTAAAATAAGGCATATGGCTAAAACAAAAATGCTTGGGGCTATACCTATCATTGGAATAAAGATTGAAGTAATCAGCATTCCCCAAAATATGAAAAACCTTTTTCTACAGTTGTCTGATATAAACCCAAAAATCGGTTGTAACATTGAAGAACATAAGTGAGATAAGCCTATTATCAATGTTGTAATTGCTAATGACATGCCAAGATGGGCTGCTATAAATGGCATTATAGGGTTTACGAAACCGGAATATGTATCAACTGCAAAGTGTGATACCCATAGGGTTTTCTCTGCCTTTTTGTTCTCTTCTATCATCTCTGTCTAATGAAATCTCTTACTGTATATATTCTATTACTTAAAAATTTAAAATACCAGTATTAAAAGTCATATTTATACTGCAATTTTTTTATTTTATAAATTAAAATACCGGTTGCTACCATGCCGGCTGCAAAAAGTGCGATGGCAAGTCCGAGCCAAAAACCTGTAAGGACTATATTAAATTTAAATGCCAGTATGCAGCCGATGGGAATTCCAAGCACCAGATAAGAAAGACACATTGTCAGCATTATTGCTTTGGTCTCTTTGAGCCCTTTTAAAGCCCCTGCGCTTGCGCATTGAAGCCCGTCAAACAAAAGGAAACAGCATACTATACTTATAACGGGGATTGCTGTTGTTACTATGGTTTTATCGGGAGTAAACAAACCGAGAATTTGCGATGGGAAAACCGAACACAAAATTATCATTGTTGTCATATAACCAAGTATCAAAATAATTCCTGCTATTGTGTAGCGTTTAACGTTGGTTATGTTTTTTTCGCCGTTAGAAAATCCTACTTTTATTGAGATAGCATTGGAAATGGCTAAAGGTATCATATATATCATTCCCGTGATTGTTATTATTACATTGTGGGTTGCGGCAAGAAGGGCAGAAAATGTACCCAGCAGCACGGCGGTTGTGTTAAATCCTAAAAATTCAAAAAATAAAGCAAATGACATAGGTAAGCCTACTTTTAATAGGTCTTTTATATAATGATTATACTTTCTTGTGCTGAATTTTATGAGCGGCAAACAATATATCAGCAAAATTATGCCTATAAGGCTTCTGACTATCAATGCCGCGTATGCCAGCCCTGCTATGCCAAGTGAAGGGATACCTAAACCTCCGAATACAAAAATTATACATAAAATTAAATTCAGGAAGATTGCTATTATAGATAATGCATTAGGGAATACTACTATTTCGTAAGCTTGCAGAAATTCTTTGAGCGCATTGAATAAAATTCCGCCGAAAATAGAAAAATTCGTTATTTTCAAATAGGTTATAACATATGGGGCTATACCTTCAGCCAAGCCTATTTTAGGTATTAAAAATGTTACTATGCTTAAAAGTATAAAAAAGAATAAGCTTACTATTTGTGAATATACAATGGTTGACAGAAGAAGTTTTTTTGTCGGTTTTTTTGCTCCGCGTAAATTTGATATGACAGGGGAGATGCTTGAAGTTAAGCCTATAGCCCCTATTAAAAATGTCATAAAAATTGCTGTGGCAAGGCTTATCCCGGCTAAAGTAAATGTTGAATGGTACGCAGCTATTATTACATCTACGGTACCTATAAGAATATGTCCCAAATTACCTGCGATTATTGGCAGCGATAAGGATATTAGTGATGTGAAGTATGTTTTATATTCTTGAAATATTGCTTTTATTGCACTCATTCTTTGAATTTAGCATAAAAGCATTGCTTTTATAAGCGTTGAACTTTTAAATCGGCGCTTGAGAGGTTTAACACTTTAAGCCTCATTTTTGTATTACTTAATATAGGAGAAAATTATGAGTTCCAAAAACAACAAAAGTCTTGAGGAAAGGCTGCTTACACCTATGGAAATTGACGAGAAAATTTCTGAATTAAAAAAACAAAAGCTGGGCATGTTGGTTAAAAATATTGGCAAGACCGAAACAAAGTGTATTTCTGACTTTGATAAAGTGGCTTCCGGAGATGTGTTTGATTATTCGACGTTTTATGAGGTATCTGATATTAAAAATAATACGGTTTACTATTTGAATGGTCCTCAAATTGCTGCACTGTTTGGCTTAAATGATGAGTACAAAAAACAGTTTATGCAAAAAAAGACTAACGGGCAGGCTCAATTGGATGATAAGTTAATAAGTTTTTATTGCAGGGAGTATGTATAATGAATTTACTTGAAATTATGAATAAAACTCTTGTAGAGTTGAATTATAAAGAAATAACGGATTTTGATATTGATATTAAAAAGCCTGATAATAAAAGACTGCTTGATGTTATTAACAGGTTAAACAAAGATATTTGCATATTAAGCGATGATTTTTATTTCAGACAAAAAGTAAAAGAAATCGAATTGACTAATGACAGGTTTGAGTATTCTCCAAATATAAGCGGACATATTTCTAAAATTATTGCCGGAACTCAGGAGTATAAGTTTGAATCTGATTATTCTTTGTTCTATAAAAATACTGCCCCTGCTTATTCTTTTGGTTCTTTTGGGACAAAATTGCTTATTGCGCCGACAAACGCAGTAGCTAAAGTTTTTTATATTACTGATTTGTTTGTAGAAGATGCTACAGGAGAGCTTAAAAGCGATTTTAAAGAAGCTGATGATAAAAGTATTATTCCTGAAAATTTTGTAGAAAAGCTGTTTATTAACGGTGCGGCTTTCAACTTTAAACAAAATACTACTCATCCTAAATATAATCATTGGAAGATGAATTTTGATTCTTCTGTAGGGAAATTGACAGGCAATGCAAAATTATTTGCCGGAAATCACATAATTATTAACGGAGGTTTTAAAAAGTTATAATGGCTAAATTTAGAAGTTTTCAATATTATAATTTTAGCGGGGGGCTTGATTTTAAAAGTTCGCCGCCTTTAGTTGCACAGGATGAGAAAAAATGTTCCTGGTCTGACGGATTCAATGTTGAACTTTTAAAAGGCGGCGGTATTGTTAAGATGAAAGGCTCACAGCTTTACGCTGTTTTGCCTGAGAGTCTTTCTGATGAAATTATCGGCGGTTTTGAAGGGGAAAACGAGGGCAATTCTTTTTTAGTTGTGGTAACTAAAAATGGTAAATTTTTATATTATAATAATGAGGAGTTTATAGTTAAAAAAGCTGATTTAACTCCGGAGACAAAGCCTAATTTTAAGAAATTTTTAAATGGGGTTTTTGTTTCTAACGGTATTGATGACCCGTTTTTGTTTATACCCGGCTCCTCTCAGGAAATTTATCAGGCTAATGCCACTACGGCAGGTAATCACCAAATTAGAGGTCAGGCCGTTGAAATCTATAAAGGAAGGATTTTTATAGGTGATGGGGCTGCTCTGTATTACAGTGCTTTGGGAAAGTTTAATGATTGGACCTCTGCTAATGATGCGGGAGTTATTAATAATTTTCATAATGATACCAGCCCTATTACGGCATTATGCTGCTATAAAGATACGCTTATTATTCATAAAGCACAGCAGACTTTTGTATTAACAGGGAATTCTCCCGGTAATTTTACTATTGAGCCGTTTTCAAATTTGGGCTCCGTAAGTCCGTTTGCTACAAATGCTTCCCATGGTATTCAGGTCTTTTTTAATAACGGAATTTATCCTTTTACGGTTAATGAACTGGGACAAATTATTCAGGAATCCGCACTTTCCGGGATTATAAAGAATAAACTTCAGGACTTTGTTAATTATGCTAATCGCGAAGCCATGCTTTTGAATTATTACGATAAATCCCAGCTGTGGTGCTTTTTATATCGTTCTAATAAAAAGTATTTTGATACAATTCTGATATACGATTATGTTAACAAAGCCTGGTTTCAGAGGATTGCGCCTTATGAAATTGTTGCTGCATGGGAATATGAAGGACAGATTTTATGTTCACTTAGAGATGGGCGTATTGTTAAAGAAGCTGTCGGTTCCAGTTTTTTAGGCGAACCGGTTACTTTTTCGTGGTCCAGTCCATTTTTTCACTTTGGCAATATTAATATAAATAAAACGATTGAAAATCTTTATTTGATACTTGCTATGGATGAAGATAACAACTTTAACTGTCAGGTTAAAAAGAATTATTCGGATTATGAAATTGAGGATAATTCTGCTTTTTCTCATTTGGAATCTAATACTTTAGTGTTTTATGATGACCATGGACAAAAAGGTCAAGGTGTCTTGGACGATGATGATGTTGCTTATGGTTACGTAACTATGACCACAGATAAGGTAATCGATTTTTCGTCAGTTATCAGCGGAAGTAATAAATCTGTTCAGCTGCAGTTCTTTGGGGATAAATTATATCATTCGTTGGCTCTTTTAGGAGTAGAGTTCTGTGATGTGTTTTTTGATGAAAGATAGCAGATGGTTGCAAGGGTAGTTTATGATTCAGTTGATTGAGGTGAAAAACCTGTCCGTGGCTTTTTATGAGCTATTGGCTCTGCTTGTTTTTTATTCCGAAATTATTTTTTCTTCATATCAAAATCCTGTTGCCTTCTTTTTGGACGGGTTCTTGAACAAAAAAAATATTCCCATTGCAGCTTATTCTATTACTCAAAATTCTAAAGAGTACTTTGGGTTTGTGGTTTTGTGTGATTTTAAAAAAATTTCCGATAAAAATTTTACCTGTTCTTTTTATGGCGGGGCTAAAAGAGGCTTTGCTCTTCAGATAGAGCAAAGCCTCTTATTTATTCTTGATGATTTAAAACTTAAAGGCTGTAAGGGGGTGTGGATTGAAACAAAAAAAAATAATCGTCCTATGAGGCATTTGGCGCAAAGGCTTGGATTTAGGAAAGTAGGTGAAAAATTCGCCGCAGGGATGGAAAAAGGAAATCTTGTTTCCAATATTATTTATGAAAAAGTGCTTTAAATGAACTATGTTTTTGTATAAAATTTGCTGTATAATTGTTTTGTGGTTCTGTTTACGAGGATTTATGAAAGATTTTATCCGGCAATATATACAAGAAGCTGTTGATGTAAAATGTCAGATGCTTGCTGATGAAGCACTTTTACATAATATAGAAAATATTGTCAATGTTATTGTTACAGCTTATAAATCAGGCAAGAAAGTGCTTTTCGCAGGTAATGGCGGCTCTGCTGCCGATTCACAACATTTGGCATGTGAGCTTGTTTCTAAATTCAGAAAAAATAGAAAGGCTTTGTGTGCATTTGCCCTTACGGTTAATACTTCTATTTTGACTGCTGTTGCCAATGATTTTGAATTTAATAATATTTTTTCAAGACAAATAAACGCTTGTGGCGCTAAGGGCGATGTTTTCTTCGCTATTTCTACCTCGGGTTCTTCCGGGAATATTATTGAGGCTGTTGTAGAAGCAAAAAAAACAGGGCTTATAGTCGTTGCCTTAACAGGCAGCGCGCAATCCGATTTAGATAATTTGTGTGATTTTGTTATTAAGGTTCCTTCTTTTGAAACTTCTGTTGTCCAAGAGGCGCATATTATGATTGGACATATTATTTGTGCGTTAGTAGAAGAAAAAGCCGGGTTTTAATAACCGGCTTTTCTTCTACTCCTTTTCAAACTATTTGATTATTGTTGTTGTTGTTTTTGTTCTTCAAGCTGTGCTTGTTGTTTTCTTTCCATCAATTCTTTTTCTTTTTCGATGGTGTAGTTGCTTGCTGTTGCGAATACATTTTTCTTTTCTGTTGTTTTTTCTTGTTGAAGCTTTTCTTCTGCTTCAAGTTTGTTCATTTTAGCTTCGGCAGTTGTTAAAAGAGTTTCTACGCTTCTTTCATAAACTTGAGCTTCTTTTAATGTTTGGGTTACTTGTGCGCTTTCTAAAGAAATTCCGTTATTTACAACCAATTCTTGGTTTAATTCATTTGAGATTTTGTTGAAGTTTGCTTCGGCTTTGTTTAATTTTTGTTCTTGTTCATTTATTTTTTGGTTGTAGTCTTTAGTTGTTTCACTGATTTCTTGATTGATTTTGTTCAAGTTTTCTTTAAGGCTTGCTAATTGGCTTTGTAATGCACTTACCAACGCTTTTGCCGCTGTGTTTTCAGAACCGTCTGCTGCAGGCATTGCTGCTTCTGACTGAGCTGCTGAAAGTTTTCCGCTTACATTTGAAATACTGCTGTTAACACTGCCTTTTTGTCTGCCCAAGTTTGTTAATTGAAGGGATTTTTGTTGCTCAATACCGGATTTTGTTGTTTTAATGCTGTTTACTTCTGTTTGAGCTGCATCTCTTTGTGTGTTTAAACCGGCTATTTTTGCATCTGATTTTGTCAGTTGTGAAAGTAGTGATGCTGATTGTGTTGATAATGAGTCTGATACTGCTTTCGCCTGATCAAGCATGCCTGAATAATTTAAGTATTCACCTTGTGCTGTTTTAAAATTGTTGGAGATTGATGTTAATTGATTTTCTTCTATGTTTTTATCAAGTTCTTTTTCTGTTTTATTAATTAATGCTGATGAAAATGCACCTTCTGCTGCTGATAAATTGATATTTCTTCCTGCACCTGTGAAGGAGAAGGAATTTTCAGTATTTTGAAGGAAGTTTTTTTTGAAATCGAAGCTGATATTTGATATTGAATCTATGGAACCCATTTTTTACTCCTTATTGAATTTATTTACCTTGTATATATAAAGTATATCGGAAGGGGCGGATTTCAGTTTTTGTACTTTTCGTTACAAAAGTTAATCATTGTTGCTAAATCCACTTTTTATCGGCTTTTTGACATATAATGATTGCATGGATATTTCAATTATTATATGCAGCTATAATACATGTACCCTGATAAGAGATTGTTTAAACTCTATATTTGAAAATACTTTGGAAGTTGATTTTGAAGTATCGGTTGTTGATAATAATTCTTCCGATAATACTGTTGCGATGATAAGAGAAGAATTCCCTCAGGTTAAGTTAATAGCCAATACTGAGAATAAAGGTTTTGCTAAAGCTAATAATCAGGCTGCTAAATTGAGCATGGCGGATTATGTCATGTTTTTAAATCCTGATACCAAATTAAGAAACAATGCCGTTAAAATTCTTGTAGATTTTGTGCGCAGTTCTGACGCACCCATTGCGGGAGCGTTGCTTTTTGGAGAGGATGGGAAAAAAACTCATTCTTTCGGGCATTTGCATACAATCAAGAGTTTAATTTGTACACAAACACCCTTGAAGTATTTGTTTAAAAAAGAGAGAATTTTTTACAATTCTTATGAACAAAAATTTTCGCATGAACCTTTTGAGGTTGAGTATATTACAGGTGCTGACCTTGTTATCAAAAGAAATGTTCTTCAGGAATTAGGGTATTTTTCAGAAAAGTTTTTTATGTATTTTGAAGATACACATTTGGGTTTTATGGCAAGAAAATGCGGATATAAGGCTTTTTTGGTTCCGCAGGCTGAGATTTATCATTTTGAAGGTAAGTCTAAATTGCCTAAAAAACAGTTGAAGGCGCTTGAAAGCAAGTTCTTATATTATAAACTTTGCTACGGGATTTTAGGATATTTGCCTGTCTTATTGATGATGCCTAAGTATTTGAAATTTTGGTTTAAGGCTAAAAATTAGGTTATTTATAGTAAATGGTATATGTTTGCCATTTTTGCAATTTGGCATGCCCGCCTCTGATTGGCATAAATAGAAAATATGTGACCACTACTCCTATTCCAAAAAAGATTATACCGCTGTATGCCAGAGGGTATACCCATATTGCACGATTAGCACCTTTTTTGTCCAAAGTTCCTTGTATGTTAATATTAGGATAGTTGTCTATTTTAAAACTTCCTATGTCGATATCTGCCGGGATTCCCATTACTTGATTTGGTGCAATAGTTTCTATCCTGCCTGTTATAAGGGTATTGGCAGGGAGGATTGTACCGTCTTTAAGCGTTATTTTTTCTTTGGTATAGAAGTTAATAAATTGCCCTTCGGCATTTTTCTGTTTGCTTGTTACATATTTTGCAACTTTTATTTTAATCGGGTATTGTTCGATGGAGGTGTAATCATAGACGAGATTAACCTGAGGTATTTCATATTTTTTCTCTTCCAGATATTTTTTTATTTGTTCATCGCTTATAATTACTTCTTGTTTTTTCTCTTTTTTGAAAAAATCGAGAGGAGAGTTGATGAGTTTATTTGTATAATCCGGTTTTTGGATGTTTTCCTTGTTTAAAGATTTTTTGGCGAAGTCATCTTCAACAGGCGTATCTTTGTGCGTTGGTTTTTGTTCTCCGTACTGATTTAGGGATTTTTGGGCAAAATCATCTTCAACGGGTGTAGCTTTAGGTGTTGGTTTTTGTTTGCTGTATGTACTTAGAGAGCTTTCGACAAAGTCATCCTTGATTGGGGCAGCGGCGGTTGCAGGCATGATAAACAACTGAAAACAAACTAATAACAAGATTATTTTTTTCATAATAATGCCCTACTTGTAGTTGGTTTTTTTGTTCGAACCGCTTTGGATGTTTTTTTGTAATCTTCTTCTGTTTTCACTTGAAGTAAGAAGGAAGTTTTGGTAATAAATGTTATCTTTGTACGCATTCTCTGCCAAGAAGTAAGGGTATTTTTTATAAATATATTCATATACTTCTGCTGTGCGTCTTGTTGTAAGAGGGTGCCCCGAGAAAATAGTATCATATCTAAATTGCCCCATTAGTTTTGTCATTAGGACAATGTAAGCAACAGGGTTATAACCGGCTTTTACCATATAATCTATTGAGCGTTTATCTGCTTTGTATTCATACTTTCTGGGTGTAAGTACGTATTTGAGAATATCAAAGCTTCCCCTTAAGATACCGTCATATGAGTCCATTATGTGAGATATTTCATGCCCCAGCACTCCTGCTAATTCATCATCTGAATCACATAGCATTAATGCTCCTCTATAAACTACAACCCGTCTATCGGTACGTATATGTGTTAATGCGTAGGCATTTGCGACTCTTTTAGGATCATAACGAAATATTGCTCTGTTGGTAAGTCCATTTGCATTGAGCAATCTAAATCCGACCCGATTTAGTGTATCGACGTATTGTTTTTCTTTTGTTATATCAATTACATCTATTTCTATTCCAAATGAAGGCGGTGCGCTCAGACACATAAGTAATAATGCTGCGATTATTAGTAAATTCTTTTTCATATTCCACTCCATATTTATGATGCCAAAATTTTAACAAATATAAATCAATTTAACAAGTTCTTTTTATTTCGTTAAAGGCTTGTTCTATAAAATTTTCATCGGGTGATTCAAAGTAGATGCGAAGCAATGGCTCTGTACCTGAAAATCTTATTAAAATCCAGGAATTATTATCGTCCATATAAAATTTGACGCCGTCTTTTTTGCAGGTTTTGGTTACTGCTTTACCTGCAAATGAAGTCGGGGGGGTATTCAAAAATAAATCTAACATTTTTTGCTTTTGCTCTTCGCTTAATTTTAAGTCATAACGTTTGTTTATATAGTTTGTTTTAATAAGTTCTTTTATTTCTTTTTTTAGTTCAAATAAAGGTTTTTGAGCATATGCCATTGCTTCTAAAACAAGCAGGTTCGCAAGTATTCCGTCTTTTTCGGGGATATGCACTCCTATACTTAATCCGCCTGATTCTTCTCCGCCTATTATAGTCGGATTTTCCCTCATAGCCTCACCTACATGTTTGAAACCCACTGCGGTTTCTATAACTTCTATATTATATATTTCTGCCGTTTTATCAAGCATAAGGCTTCCTGCAACGGTTTTTATGAGCTTGCCTTTGGCTTTTTTATACTTTATGAGATGGTTGAGTAAAATCGTCATAACTTCATTCGGAGTTACGTATTCGCCGTTTTCGTCAAATACTCCGTATCTGTCCGCATCTCCGTCATTAGAAAAGCCTACGGCGTTTTGGTTTGAGAGGACAAGTTGTTTTAATTCGCCTAAATATTGTTCTTTAGGCTCCGGCATATGCCCGCCGTACAACGGGTCTGTCCAATTGTGAATGGTGGTTACTTCAATTCCGTTTTTGTTCAATATTGTGTCAAAATATCCTTGGGCTGTAGCATAAAGCGGGTCAAAAATTATTTTTGTTTTTAGTGTTTTGATTTTATCAAAATCTATTAATTCTTCAAGCGCTGCAAAGTAATAATCTTTGGCACAGAAAGTTTGTATTTCATGTTTTTTTCCCGACGGTTGGGGTTCTATACCTATGTTTGCGACGATTTCATCAGTAATAGCGTTCGTAGCGGGTCCTGCATAATCGGGAATATATTTAATTCCGCAGTATTCGGGCGGGTTATGGCTTGCTGTGAACATTATTGCTCCTGCGCTGCACAAGTGTTTTGCGCAGTATGCAATGGCCGGGGTAGGAAGAAAAGCGTTGCTTAAAAGGACTTTGTAACCTAAGGATTGCAGAATTTCGGCTGAGAACTTTGCAAATTTGTCTGCCATAAATCTGGTATCATAGCCGATTAATACAGGTTTATCAGCGCCATATCGGTTTTTTATGTAAATAGCAATGGATTTGGTTATTAATTCTACGTTTTTGAAGGTAAAATCTTCCGCTATTATTGCTCTAAAGCCATCTGTACCAAATTTTATATTATGCGGCATTGTTTACTCCAATTTGTAAAATATTGACAGGGTTGCTTCTTTGCCTGCGTCCACAATGACAATACACTTATTAAATCATAACAGGGGCTGCTTGTACAAGGTAATTTTTATTTTCATAAATTTTTGTGATAAAATAACTTGCAGACAAGGTTCAGCGGTTTTAAAATGGATAACTCCAAAAAGCTTTTATACTTAGGTCCAAGAGGCACTTATTCTGATATTGCAGTTGATGTTGCAAAAAAAATACTTCCTTTTTTGGAGGAATTTGAGCCTGTGCCTGTTTTTAACATTAATGAAATTATTGTTAATGTAGATAAAAATCCTGATTGCGTCGCTGTTGTGCCTGTTGAAAATTCTATTGAAGGCTTGGTGCGCGAAACCGTTGATAAAATAGTTAGAACTGAAAATTATATCAGGGTATTCCAAGAGGTTATAGTTCCTGTCGCCAACTGTTTAATCAGCAACAGCGGCGATATAACCAAAGTCCGCAAGATAATTTCGCACCCGCAGCCTTTGGCTCAATGCAATAACTATATACATTCTTTGGAAAAAAAATTAGGACTTGATATAGAATTAATCCCTTCAACAAGTACATCCAAAGCTATCAGTGAATTAGGTGATTTCGCTGATGACGCTGCCGCTATCGGCAATGAAAAAGCTGCTGCGTTATACGGTAAAAAAATTGTTGAAAAAAACATAAATGATGAGCCTGACAATAAAACAAGATTTCTTTGTATCGGCAGAACCTATCCTTCCGCTTCGGGTAATGACAGAACTTCTATTGCTTTTTCTACATTAAATCAACCGGGGGCGCTGGTTAGTGTTTTAAATGTATTAAAGGATTGTGGGCTTAATATGTCCTGTATCGATTCTCGTCCTTCCAAGAAAAATCTCGGAGAGTACATGTTTTATGTCGATATTGACGGGCATGTTGAAGATGAAAATGTTAAAAATGCTATTGAATTAATTAAGCCTATGACTACTTTTTACAGGCTGATAGGCTCTTACCCGAAATTTCAGTGAGGAAAATTATGTCTAAACTTGAAGAAAAAACTTTATCATCAAAAGAACTTCTGAAAGCTAAAATGCTCAGAGTCCGCTCTGATGATGTACTTATTTCTAACGGCAGAAAAAGTGTAAGAGAGGTTGTTGAGCTTGCTGAAGGGGTCGTGGCGGTTCCTTTTCTTAATAAGGAAACAATAGTTTTTATCAGACAGTACCGCTATCCCGTTTCTCAGGAAATTATTGAACTTCCGGCAGGAAAGCTTGAAGAGGGGGAAGACCCGTTTGATTGTATAAAAAGAGAACTTACCGAAGAAACAGGATACAGCGCTAAAGAATGGGAAAATCTGGGGTTTATTTTTACCACTCCGGGGGTTTGTAATGAAAAGCTGCATCTGTACATTGCACGGGATTTAGAGTATTTGCAGACAAACTTTGACGATGGTGAAGTTATTGAAACGTTTAATGTGAATATAAACCAGGTTGATGATATGATTAAATCAGGACAAATTAATGATGCGAAGACTATTTGTGCTATTTACAGGGCTATAGGCAGTATAAAAAATGAAAAAGAATATTAAATTAATTGTTTTGGATATTGACGGTACTATTGTAGGCAAAAGTACAAAACCCTCGGAACGAGTTAAAAAAGCTATTAAAAAAGTTACCCGGCAAGGTGTAAAGGTGGTTATTGCTACAGGAAGAATGTATGAGGCTACTTATCCTTTGCTTGAAGAATTGGGGCTTGATACCCCTTGCATCAATTATCAGGGTGCAGTTATCAGGGATAGAGATAAAATATATAGGGAAATTAAGTTGCCAAAAAATCTCGTAATGGAAGTTGCAAACGCGTTAAGACCTTTTGATGTACAAGTAAATCTCTATGCGGAAGGAAAATTAATTGTAGAAAAAGTTTATGATTGTTTGGCAAATTATATCGGCATCAGACATATTGGATATAAAAAAGTGGATAGGTTTGAAGATTTGCATGATGCTCATTTTGCTAAATTAGTTGCCATTGATGATAACAAGGATAAGGTTAGTGAAATAAGAGATATATTCGCCGAAAAATATAAAGGGGTTTTAAACGTTGTTAAATCAACTGATAATTACTGTGAATTTGTTGATATAGAAGCTTCTAAGGGGAAGTCAATAAAATTTTTGGCCGGAATGTGGGGGCTTAAAACAGATGAGATAATGGCTGCAGGTGATCAGGATAATGATATAGATATGATTGAAGCGGCAGGTTTTGGGGTGGCTATGGCTAACGGCAGCCCCGATATTAAAAAGAATGCTGATTTTATTGCGCCTGATGTTGAAGAAGACGGCATTGCACAGGTTATTGAAAAATTTGTTCTTAACGATTAATATACAAAGTAGCAAATTTTTTGCTTTTCCTATTTTTACATTAAGGAATAATATTTCATCTTGAGGTAATTTATGGTTGCGCCTATTTCTTTTTCCGGGAAAATGCTGCTTTATGAATGCAGGGATTCTGTTGATATTCAGGCTGATGATGCTGTTTATAACGCTTTGAACCGATTAAATACCATGACAAAATTTATTAAGCAAAAGTGTAAAGAAAGAAAAATTCCGTTTGAATTAGTGGACCAGGTTCAAATAACCGATGTTTTTGATAAAAATAATAATATGTTACCTGTTTCTGAATTGGCTCATAAAATAGCTACGCATGCCATATTTACGGGTGAGGATGCCGTACAAATTAACAAATTGTATGGTGATAAATCAGCAAGCGTTACAATTAAAGAGATTATTGACAGTATTAAAAATGAATATTCTTTTTCAAAGTTATATAATCCCCTTACACAAGGTTTCTTTGATTACGAAAAATGTATGCCTTTTTCTCTTTGGCAAAAAGTAAAAGCTTGCCTTAAAATGAAAGTTTTTTAAACGGATTTTAATTCCGCTATTGGTATATATAATTGACAATCATGCCTTAATTGTTTAATATATTTAATAATAACAGTAAGTTACTATTGGAAGGGGTTAAGGCGTTGAGTAATTTAGATAAATCGGTTGAGCTTGGTATTTGTTACGATATTAATAGAATTACTACAATGATTAGGTTATCGGTTTTACAGGCGTTGATGGCGTCACCTTTTAAAGATATAACTTTGGAACAGTACGAAGTTTTGTTTGTCCTGCTTAAAAATAACGGGGTTTATCAAAGACAGCTTGCTAAACTTTTGCTTAAAGACAGACCTAATGTTACAAGAATGCTTTCTATTCTTGAAGAAAAGAAATTTATTCGCAGAGAACAACAGGCAAGTAATAAAAAAGTTATTTATGTTTATATTACAGATTTAGGGCTGGAACGTGTTAAAGAAGTCGCTATTATTAAAAATAAACAGGTTCAGCAAATTCTTAAGAACTTTACGGAAAATGAACTTGCGCAATTTACGGGACTTGTTGATAAAATGAAGTCTAATCTCGCTAATTTATTTACTATACAGACGTAAAATTATTGATTAAACAATAAAATAGTTGGCTGAAACAGTTCGTTTGGAGTTGACTAAAAGTCACGAAGAGAATTTACTCTGGCAATCCATCCGTTTAAATATTTTGCATGTGCAGGGTTTGCTTTAACTATTGATTTATATTTTTCTATTCTAAGTTCCAAGAATTTATTGAAATCCCCGTTGCTTGCTTTAAGAATAGCTTTTCCTACAGAAACACCCATGTTAACAGAAGTGTCAAAAACAGCTAATGCTAATTTAGGGTCTTTTATTTTATCTGCACCCGAGGCTTTAAAGTACTCTTTGTAATAAATTTCTTCGACTTCTTTATCAGTTATTTGTGTTATTGGTTTGATTTCTTTTCCATTTTTGCGCAGATAAGCATGGTAAATATCTTGTCTGATGCCTTTATTGCTTCCACCGCCTTTGTCATTAGGGTTGTAGCCGCCTTCTTTTTTGAGAACGAAAGAAAGCGCTTGTTGGAAGTTTTTATCTGAACTTGCGCTATTGATTGTTTGAGTGGTATTTTGTGCTTTAGGTTTTATCGGAATAAGAAGTTTTTGTCCAATTTGTAGTTTGTCTGCACTTTTTTTATTAAGTCCGTTTGCCCGCATTAATTCCTTTAACTCTATACCATGTCTAGCAGCTATTTTAGTTAATGTGTCGCCTTTTTTTACAGTGTGTTCGGAAAATTCAGGTTCTGCAGGTAGTGTTTCCGGTTTTGTTTTAGATTCTGTGCCTGAGAAAATTGATGGAGCCCCAGTTCCAGATGCAGCTACAGCCCTAGATTTAGCTGTAGGTACAGGCATAACTACAGGTTCAGCTACAGGTTTAATTGTTATTTCGCTCATTAAAGGTTCCCTATAATTCTCATACTTTAATAAAGAGTTTTTATCCCGGAAAATTGCGTAGTTTAGCAAATGCTTGAAATTAATATCTTTTTGTGTGATTATAAGATAGAATTGAAAAAAGAATAAAGTTATAACGCGGAGTACTCTGCCGAACAAAACGATTAAGTATCGTTTTGTGAGAGGTAAGTCTGGAAGACTGCTCCGAGGTTCTTGAAAATCAAATAAATGTTATAACGCGGAGTACTCTGCCGAACAAAACGATTAAGTATCGTTTTGTGAGAGGTAAGTCTGGAAGACTGCTCCGAGGTTCTTGAAAATTAAATAAATGTTATAACGCGGAGTGGAGCAGTCTGGTAGCTCGTCGGGCTCATAACCCGAAGGTCGTAGGTTCAAATCCTGCCTCCGCAACCAATTATAATAAGGCTTTTGAGAAATCGAAAGCCTTATTTTTTTGAAATTACCCCTAATTTTACCCATAGTTATTTGACTATATCTGAATACTTATAAATTGCCAAGTTTCTTTTACTTCATCGGTAGCTTCTTTATATTCTTGAATAAGTAATACTTTTAAAGTCATTTCTTTGTATAATTTGTATAATTTGACAGACAGAATGGAAAATGTGACAAGTAGAATGGAAAAATTTTAATTTTGCGAAAATCAAGTCGGATATAATTTGACAGACAGAATGGAAAATGTGACAAGTAGAATGGAAAAATTTTAATTTTGCGACAATCAAGTCGGAAGATTTTCCAAACTGATTGTCAGACATTTAGAATGAACCTGATAAAAACTACAAAACTGTCTGATAAATATTTAAGTTATAATTATAATTTGACAGACAGAATGGAAAATGTGACAAGTAGAATGGAAAAATTTTAATTTTGAGAAAATCAAGTGGGAAGATTTTCCAAACTGATTGTCAGACATTCAGAATGAACCTGATAAGAACTACAAAACTGACTGATAATTTTTCAAGAAAATATGTTGAAGTCTTAATATAAAAATCTATAATTAAATTACATTTTGAAGTAAAAGACCATTTTGCTGACGTCAGCAAAACGTTCTTTCGTAGCAATATCATCCAAATATCAATTTTTCGCGGCCTTCAAATTCCTTCGGAATTTTCAGCCCGCCACCACCAAAGGTGTTGCAGGCGCTTTAAATCCGGAAGTGAGCCCTGGCGAACTTCTCCTAGGAGAAGTTACGAAAAAGTTAATGCTGAGCTTGAGTGCTTGGACTCAAAGCGAGGCAAGACTTTTTCAAAAACTATTCTATAATCAGACATATGGTTTGATAATAATATTCCATAAAAAATATGTCCGCATTTCTTTCTCTTCTTTCGTTCCCAGCCCATGTCGCACTTTGAGAAAAACCCTTACGGGGGGAATGGGGGGAGTATACCTTACATATATAATCAAGTGGGAAGATTTTCCAAACTGATTGTCAAACATTCAGAATGAACCTGATAAGAACTACTGTAAAGTGACATAGAGAATGAGAAAAAGTGACAGGGCAAATTGAGAAATTTATAATTATATATTATTAATTCAATGTATAATTAAGTTATGAAAAGATATAGACTTGTTAATTATTTTTTTGATTTCAGAAGAAATAGCTTAGATTTGGATGATACAGTTAATAGCATCATCCAAGATTTTGGTGAAAACAATGTTGAAGAAAAACTTCAAAACTTAAAAGACTTAAAAAAAGCTCCAATATTAATTTCATCTGAAGAAAATCTTCTATATGGCCAAATATACAAAACCTTTGTTTTTGGGAATTATTATACTGCATGGGTTGGTGCTTGCACCCTTGGGGAGAGAATTTTAAATGAATTTATGTTTAAACTGAGAGATTACTATAAAGCACAAGCAAAAGATCTTTTTAACACAAAAGAGATTAAAACAATTTATAATAAACAATCCTGTGATGATTGGAGTTTTATGATAAAAGTTTTGAAAAAATGGGAATTCATTGACAATCAAGATATTTGGACCTGCTTTGAAAAATTAAAAAAGCTTCGTACTGAATCGGTACACTATAATAAAAGTATATTTAACAATGGAAGAGAAAAAGCATTACAAGCCGTAAATTTAATACATGAGATAATAGATTATTTTTTTACCGCACTTGGGTTTCGTCCGTGGTTTATTGAAAATCCTCCAGGTATAAAGAATTTTGTATGCAAAGAATATCAAAATAATCCATTTGTGAAAGAATTTATTATTCCTCATTGTTTATATTTGGGCTATAAACATAAATGTATAAATTTACTTGAAGGCAAATTTGAAGATTTTTCTGACTATCCTAGCATTGAACTATCAGATGAAGAATATTTCTTATCATTTAAAAAACAAGAGCTTGTAATATTGGATAAATAAGTTTTTATTGCAATGAAAACCGTAATAAATTTAATAATAGATGTTATGACTGCAATAAGATTTTCAAATCCTTGCGACACATTTCGTGAATATTAAAATTAATCATGTTTTGCCTTTCTTTTATATCTGACTTTTATTTTCAAAATCCAACTTTGGCACGAACGGCTTTATTAGTATTTATATCAATATTCTTTTGTAAATATTGTTCAATATAATCTTTTAAAGCCATTAATATTGTTAAACACCTATTTGTTTCGTCGAATGAATTTAGTTTATGTTTTTCCTTAAAGGAGTCGTAAGATTTTGAAAATAGTTGATTCATTCCTAAAAAAATATCAATATCTGCTTTCCATCTTGTAAACAATTCAGAATTTACCCTATAGCCTTCGGCATTTATATTAACGACAACTACCCCCGAAAAATTATCATTGACATTATAATATTCTTTGGTTTTCAGAATTTGCTTCCCTGTCTCAATAAGTTTATTTAAATGATTTATCGTCATTTCCATCTTTGGCTCCTTTTTGTGTTTTGTGTAACTTCATTTCCTAATTATAGCATATTAAGAGTTTACCCATCTGAAATCATTATAAAATAATGATTTTGGGCAATATTATGAAAATTACAAGCATGGCTTTTTGAATGCTTTTTGGGGGTTAATTTATAATCTTTTTAGACTTGTGCCAAAACTTTACTTTCGACTGGAAGTGAAATAACTTTTTCGCTGTTAATAATATTTAGGAGGTTACTACCTATTCTTTCAATTATAGGAACAACAAGTGCATTGCCCATTACAAAATATCTAAATTTCTCAGGCATTCCTGTGTTTGTCCAATCATCAGGGAATCCGTTAAGTCTTTCACATTCAATAGGCGTAAGCAGCCTCATTTTTTTAGTTTTATAATCAACAATAACATGTGTGCTTCTGTTTAAAGAAGATTCACTTGTAAGCATTGTTCTGCTTGGCATATTCATGTGATCAGGGAAAGCCATAGACCCTTCAGTATAAAAATATTTTTCCCCGTTAGGTTTGACTCTCGGTTCACGCTTTGAACCTTTCAAATACTGCCATTTTTCTGTGCTACCATTTAAGAAAAATCTGGCATCAACTTCAAATTTAAGACAAATATCATTAAGTGTTATCGGCGATTGCATAATTGGTGTCGTTTCAATCGTGTGAATTTTGCCCTCAATGCAAATTCCTGTATTGCAAAATTGCATGTTAAATTTTTCAGATACAGAAACTAGCGATGCATATTTTTTCTTCGAAATATCGCAAACGCTTATTTCATTTTCTGAAATTATATTTTTATCAACTTTGAATTCAGAAGCAAAAAATCCACATTCAGTTAATACTTTAAATTTAGGTGTTTGTAATAATTTATTATAAAAAGAAGCTGATTCATGTACTGCAAAAATAAATGTACGGCGTCTTCTTTGAGCACAACCGTATTCTGCAGCATTTATAACTCGCCATTCAATAGCATAACCTAAGTCTGTTAGACCTCTAAGTATTATCCCGAAATCTCTTCCACGTTGTGCAGCAGGAGATTTAAGCAATCTATCAACGTTTTCAAGCAAAATATATTGGGGACGTTTCTTTTCAGCAATATCAACAATATCCCACCATAGAGCCCCTTTTTTGCCGTTAATTCCCTTTGCACCTGTTTTAGCAACAGAATAATCTTGACAAGGGAAACCGCCTACGAGCAGGTCGTGGTTGGGAACATCATCTTTAACCAAAGAAATATTTTTATTTATACAATTATGATTTTCTCCAAAGCGTGTTTTATAACAATCATAAGCATATTGTGTAATTCGTCCAGGCTCCCATTGATTGGCCCAAACGGTTTCAAAAACATCAGAAGTCCGCTCAAATCCGAGCCTAAAGCCTCCGACACCGGCAAATAATTCAACAATTCTGATTTTATTCTTTTCTTGCACCATGTTAATTTTGATTAAAAATCCTATTTTCTCCTACTCAATTATGTTACCATACATGGGGTGAAGGTGGCATAAATGCAAGAAAAAAGTTACAAAACAACAACAGATTTATTGACGAGAGCAAAAGAAGCAATTGATATTCCTTTCGGCTCAATTGATAGTACAGGGAGACTTGCTACAGGCAAAAACAAAGGCAATGTCGGTCAAATGTTTGAAGAATGTTGGTTTGGAAGAAAAGTTAATTCACGCCCGGAAGCTGATTTTAAAGAATTGGGTGTTGAGCTTAAAGTTACACCGTTTATAAAAAATAAATCAGGAAAGAAAACTGCGAAAGAGCGTTTAGTCCTCAATGTTATTGATTATATGGCAGAAGTAAAGGTAAGCTTTGAAACAAGTCATTTTTGGGCGAAAAATCAAAAAATATTGTTGATGTATTATGAATACCTCAAAGACCTTGAAGTCAAAGATTTCAAAGTACTTTCAGCCATTCTTTTTGAATATCCTGAAAAAGATTTGATAATTATAAAACAAGATTGGCAAAAAATTGTTCAAAAAATCAGAGATGGAAAAGCTCATGAACTTTCCGAAGGTGATACATTGTATCTTGGGGCTTGTCGTAAAGGTGCCGGCGGTGATAAAGATTTAAGAAATCAACCATGTTGCGATATAAAAGCAAATCAAAGAGCTTTCTGCCTAAAACAGTCCTATATGACTTATGTCCTAAATAATTATGCATTTGGTGAAAAGCCCGAAGAAACATTGATTAGCGATGAAAAAACTCTTGCTCAAGTTGGATTTGAAGAATACATTGAAAATAAACTCCGTCCATATTATGGAAGAACTCAAGATTCATTGATTAAAGAATTTAATCTTAATCCAAAGATGAAACAGGTTAACGAAAGGATTGTTGCTGCTATCCTTGGAGTTAAGGGAAGTATTGCAAAAACAGAAGAATTTATAAAAGCAAATATTGCTCCGAAAACTATCCGAATAGAAAGCAATAATACTGTAAAAGAAAGTATGTCTTTCCCGACATTTAAATTTAAAGAAATTATCGAAGAGACTTGGGAAGATTCCTATATGTACAATTTGTTTTCACAAACGAAATTTATGTTCATTATTTTTAAGTTTGATAAAACAGGGGTTTTGATTTTTGAGCGAGTTATGTTTTGGAATATGCCCGTCTCAGATTTGGAAGAAGTTAAAAAAGTCTGGGAAGAAACTGTAAAGGTTATAAAAGACGGAATTAAAATTACGACAAAAAGTGGCAAGGATTACAATAATCTACCGGGAATGACTTTTAATGAAGTATCTCACGTCCGTCCCCATGGGCAAGATAAAAACGATTGTTACGAGCTGCCAAATGGAAAACCTTTTACAAAACAATGTTTTTGGCTGACAAATAAATATATTTTGAAGCAAGTGTTAAATTAATTCGTATCTTATTTACAGAAATCATGCCAATTCCTTTTGAATTATGTTTTTCAATTGCTCTGCTTTTAGTGGGATTTTCAAAATTAAATCTTGAACTATTGATTGAATTTTTTCTAATTCTTTCTTAGAACTTTCAGAAATTTCAGCACTTTTTTTATTCCCTGGGTCATTCAGTGTTATTAAGAAACGATTAATTAACCAATAAATACTGTTAAAATCATTTAATGCAGTTGATAATTCAACATCAGAAGTTATATTTTTTCGAAGTTTATCAATTTCGTTCAATAAAATTGGGATTTCGTTGTATGAAGGATTTAATCTTTTAAATACATCATCAAATTTCAATATAACATCATATAATTCTTGTAATTTATCTAATTTAACTTTCTCTTTATAGTATTTTAAGTTTTGCTGCCATCAATTACAGAATATGTAACATCTTCTTCTTCTGCTAAAAACACAGTAGGGATAGGAATGTTTAATAATAAAGACTCGATAAATTTGGAGGCTTTATCGTTTTGCCATCGGTACATTCGTTGGTATTCTGGGCCCAATTGAATATCTCCCGATTTAATTTGTTCCACCACTGTAGATACGCTCATATCATAAGGTTGTGTTATTAGTTTTCGATCTTCATTATTATATGGTGATGACTTTTCTTCATTTTCAATTTGTTTTTCTATTTCGTCTGTTTCTAATGATAACTGATTGTATTCTTCATTCATTTTTGTAATCCTCTATATTATGTTATTCAACTTCAAATATTCTCTAAATCGCTTTGATCATAGCCACCAAATTTAATATGTATTATCAATACCTATCTTTTTTCCCGCCTGACCAGATGACTTTGCCGATGATTTTAAAGTGTTCGGTTTCTAAGTCTACTGTGAAAGGGGAGTATTCTTGGTTTTTGCTCACTACCTGAACTTTATTTCCAGGGATTCTTTGCAGGAGTTTAACGTATAATTTGTCATCAATACTCACAACATAAGTTCCGTCATTTGATAAATCATTCATCGAATCATTTACGATAATCAAGTCACCGTCATTGATTTCGCCAGCCATTGAATTACCTTTTACGGTGAAAACCATAAGATGTTTTGACGATGCAACAGTGATATCCGTAAGCCATTTTTTCGCAAAAGCAATGAAATCTTTTGTCATTTCTCGTTCTTGAATTAACGCACCGTAGCCTGCCGATGCAGCCATATTTATTAAAGGCAAAAATACCATTTGCGATAAATCAACATTATATGGTACAGCCGCCGCAGAAAAAGAATTTAAAACAGATATCGACAGACTGAAAAAATATGTTAAAGAAATTTTGTTTTAAAAGTTTTTAAATTCCATTTTAAAAACCTTTAAGTTTACCGTACGGGAATATTTTAGGGGTTTGAGTGAAATTCATCGCTTATTATTACTGAACGGGAATAATGCTAAACTGATAATTTTGACTGAACTCTTAGGCAATTTTTTGTAACAAATTCTAAAATTCCATACCCTATTTCAAGATTAACATTTTTTACTATTTTTTCAAGCTCAATAGGTAGCTTTTTTGATTGCTTTGATAGAGTTCCTTCTACAAAGCTTGGATTAATATCAAGTTGTTTTGCAAAAGTACGCCAATCTTTAATTGTTACTTTATTTATAATATTTGTTTTACCGATTTTCATCGCCATAAATGAATCTAACTCTTCATATATAGAAGTGCATAAAACATCATAAATTGGCGTTAATTCAAGATCTCCATTTTCTTTATATAACACCGAAAAGTTCTTGCCATGCGCATCGCAATTGCCTATTAAATAATTAAAAATAACATACTCAACAAACTGGGCTTTACTTATTGCTGGTCTTGAGAGCATCATCAACACTTTTTCGCAGTCTTTAATAGTTACGTCATATTTATTATCTGACCATACTCCTAATGATTGCGTGAAGTCTTCTTGTTGAAGTCGTTTTATTTTGTTTCCTTGGATAACCCTATCATATCGTTCTATTAAAAAGAATTCAGTTGAGTTAATTTTTTTCATTTCTACATTCGGCGCTAAAAGTCCGCAAGCCTTTGCAGCCTTCATACAAATATATTCATTAGCAACAGTTTGCTTAAATTCTTTCATTGCAGGTTTTAAAATATGAGTGGTCGGGCTTCCTTCTTTAGCAAGCGCAATTTTACCATTAATTATACTAACAGCAGTTTTTTGTTGAGCACCGGCTAAGGATAATTTTCTACCGGAAGATAAAGGTTTTCTAGGTAAACTTAAAATATGTTCTTCTAGCTCGTCCTCAGATAAAACATCACCATCAATCAATAAATCTTTTTCATCGCGCTCAGCTTCTTCAATTCCATGGAACGAGACTGCACCGGCGCAATCTTTTCCTATTGCTCCGAGCATTGCAAAATCATTATTGGCATTAATTTTATTTTGCATTCCAATAATTTTTCTTATATCTGCACTTTCAGGTAACAAGCCTCCGAAATAACCCTTGCAAGCTTTTTCAGAATATGCTGTCGTTTTAATCGGCAGGCTTAAAGATAAAGGAACTGTCGCATCTTCATTATATTTAAAACGCATTTTGCCTAAGCGTTCTTCAAGAATGCCGACTTCTTTTCCGTATAATCTTACCGATAATTTTCTAACTCTATTATTCGCCACTTAATTTTATTCCAAGCCCGACTACTACTTTTAATATTTTATCTATCTGACAAGTCGGTTTTGCCTTTTCTAAATCGATTATAAAACGTGTTCCAACACCGCAGAGCTGTGCCAATTTTACTTGTGTTAAATCTTGCTTAATTCTTGCTTCTTTGATAATTTGTGCAATATCTTCAACTTTTTTTATAATCATTGGCTATTCCTTTGAAATTACAAGGATTTTAACCTTGTTACCGTACAGTAACATTGTAACCGATTTTATTAAAAAGTCAAGTGAATATTCCCGAACGGGATGTATGGATAAGAAATATTTAAATCAAAAAAGTCGTGCGTAAAATGCAGCTCATGTTGCAAAAAGTCGTGCAGAAAAATGTATTTTGATTAATTTTTCAAGTAGCATATTTCCCGAATCTCAATTCGGGCTACCACCACTGCCCCTAAATTTTAATATAAAGTTGAAAAGGGTCTACTGGGTTATTTTTTGTTCGATTAGTTTTGAAGTTTTTTACATAAAAGTGCCATACTTTTTATGTAAAAAGTTGGGAGATAAAATCAAATTTCTCCAAAGCTTTTTCATCAATAAAGGTACCGTATTTTTTAATAAATTCATCCGTGCTTGCTAACCCGATTTGCTTTGTGATTAAGTTCAGAGGAATATTGTTCCGTATTAAATTATTAATACTGCTGTTTTGTAGGTCAAGAAAGGTTATATTCCTATTTGATAACTTTTTTAGCTCAGCATCAGTAATTTTTTTAAATTTTTCAAAATCCTTTGATGTCAGCATTTTTAAGATTTTTCTTAATGATTGTGGAATAAAAATTTCTCTTATTTGGTATTTGGTTCGATATTTTTGCACCCCATTAATTCCCAAAATCTTACTTATAGCGATTTTATTTGATTTTAAATCTATATCCTCGGCAGTTAAAGCCTTTACTTCGGGCAAAGATAGCCCCAAGCAGAAGATTAAGAGCAATGGGGTATATAGATCGGAGTTTTTTGCTTTATTCAGCAATTCTGCCATTTCTTCTGCATTCAAAATCAAAAGAGTATTTACCACCTGGGGATCATTGTAATAATTTTTGACTTTGACTTTTGAATATCTGGAGACTAACTTCTGCATGAGATTTAAAAACATTGAAATACTCGCAGGACGATAACCTTCTGAAGTTTTTTGAATTTTGAATTTTTCAATAATATCATCAGTAATATCAGCCAAATCTATATCCTTAAAAAAGGGCAGTAGATGCTTGTTAAGGACCGATTGAATATTCTTCTGTCCTGCGTCAGTGATTGAATAGTAGTTATCAGATTTAAGAAACAATTCACTTGCCTGAAGCAGGTTTTTACAGTTCATAAATTCAATATTTTTCGTTTTTTGAATCTTCTTTTTTTGAACACCATCCTTCTGTTCTTCCAAAAACTCTTCAGGGAGAAAAAGATACTTTGTGCGAATTTGTCTTATTTCTTCAAGTGAAAAATCTTTGAGCAATCTTCTTTTAAAAGTATTTTCTGTTGGAATAATTATTCTATCTCCAAATACTCCTTGTTCTTTCATTAGCTTTAAACAGCTTGCTAGACTTCTACTATCAGGAGTAAGGTATAATTTTTTAAATATTGCGTATTCTTCATCCGTGGTGGCCAATGGAATTTTACTGCTGTAATCTGGAATTATTCCAGCAATGCCATATCTTGCATAATCTCTTTTCGCCCTCATGAAAGAAGAGTAGCTTACCTTGTAGCCAGGGTTATTTTCTGCAAAATTCTTCAAGAATAATTGCAATGCCTTACCGCCCAAACCTCCTGCGGCTTTCATTAAAGTAAGATATTTGAAAACGAATTTTTTTGCATAATCAGGTATTGAATTAAATTGCTCAATTTCTTTTTCATTCCTGAAAACTTTTTCTTTTTTGGGGATTTCAGTTGAAAAAGCTCTCAAGTCCCTTTTTATCGAATTATATTTTTTTAATTTATTTTTCTTTTTACTTTTTTTATGTGCTTCAGCAATTAAAGGAAGAATATAGACATATTCATCGCCGACTTTTTTAATGATTTCTTCAGAAATAAGATTCTGAAGAATTTTCTCTAATTCGCCTTCTTCAAGTTCTGAAAGAATTAAAAGTTCATCAAATTTTAACTTAGTTTGACGCTTCAATAGCTTCGCTATCTGTTGTTTCATCTTTAACCACCTCCTTAAGAATAATTTCGTCAATTGTAGTCAGTCCGTTAGCCTTTGCCAAAATCTCAGCTTTATTTATAATTTTCACAATTTGCCTGAAACGATTTGTTTTTGAATGAATAAATTTTATGGCACAGTCGGTGAGTTCAACCTCTGCAAGTTCTTTTAAAATTTGATTTAAATCACCTTTTGTAAAAGGTTCAAATCTAACTATTTCAGATATTCTGTCATAGAGGTGTTTGTAGCGAATCAAACGAGTGTTTGCTTGTGCCATACCGACAAGAACAACCGGGACATTAGTTTTATCGTGAATATCCCTTATAGTTTCAATCACATTATGTTCACTTGTCAGGTAATCAATCTCATCAAAAATAATTATCCGAGGTTCGTTTATAAGTTTTTGAACAATCAGTTTGAAACTCTCTGCCGTTGAATAATAAGGCATTTCCCCAAGCTCTTCTACTACTTCTGATAAAAGCCACCGCACTGACATCAAGTTACTGCACCTGACGACAATTGCATCATTTTTCATTGCCCACCAGTTTACGGCTTGAGTTTTTCCAAGCCCTGGTTCACCATACAAAAGCCCCATCCCTGGGACCCCATCAGCCCTTTGCTGTAAGTTATTCATCATAGTGATAAAGTTTTTTACATTTTTAGTTTTTACAAAAACTCGTTTCATTTTACCTCCTTATATTTCATATATTTCTTTGTACTCTTCTGATTTTATATAGCTAGCAAGCCAAGTTCTGTCGTCCTGCGATATACAACCGTATTTCATATGCCAATCGTATCTTTCAAAATTTGATTTAAATATCGGGCGAGCAACAATTGAAGTTTTTACTTTTGGGATTAATTTTGTTTCCGTTGCAACTTTTTTAGGCAAGTTTAAATTATCCTTAATAAGCATTTTATTAACCAATTCCTTTTCGATAAGTTCAAGGTCATCAAGTTTGAAATGTTCTTTGACTGCTTTTATAGTTTTTCTTCTAAGCTTTTGTTGCTTTTCGATTTTGTGTTTAAAATCTTCAATGTCATTGATATCGCCCATCTGTACTGCGAGCGGATGGGTTTCTGTTACCCTGTCGGCTCGGCAGATAAATTCACCTTTTATTGAATAAACTTTTATATATCTCAAATTTGATAAACTGTATTTGATAATGGCTTGCCCCTTGACTCCGTAAAGAGCCTCATCGAAGTAATCTGCTTTTAAGAACCTGATACCGTTTCTGCCGATGTGTTTAACCTCTTGTGCCAACATTAAATCATCAAGCTGTTTCTCGCATATGTTTTGCTTTTCCACATCATCAAGCACTTCTTGAATTGTTTTACCTTCAGCGTTGGTGCAGGGCTGTGCGTGTTTATACTTTAACCATTCGTTTATTAACCCCATTGCCTGCTCAATAGTCGGAATAAAATGGTTCTTTTCGTGCAGTGCCCTGTGTAATTTTTCATTCCTTTTCATGTAAGCAGGTTTATTCTCGATGCTTGTGCCTATATAACTTGGCATAAGTTTTTCAAACCCCTCTTGAAAATCGAGGAAGAATCTTTCAATTACTTTTGCTCTGGCGTTGTAAGGAACAGCGTAAACAGGTTTTATTCCTAACTTTTGATAAATCCCTGTAAATCCTAATTCTTCAAACTTTTTGTCCCCATTAAAAAACTTGCTTTTAAAGGCTCTGCCGTTATCCTGATAAACAAAATCTGGAACGTGGTCCAAATTCAATATTGCGTTTCGAAGTGCTGATGCAATATTTTGGGTACATTCTTCGAGCATTATATCGTAGCCGACAAGCCCTCCCGATTTCCAGTCTAAAAAGCCGAGCAGTGTTGCTCGGCAAGGTCTTCCTGTGAATGGGTTTATAACTTGGAAATTCAGTGTGTGTCCATCGGCAATTAAAACTTGCCCCGTTTTTAAAAGGCTTGCGTTTCGGACGATATAGGGTTCAACTTTATCTTTTAGTGCTTTTTGACCTTCTCTGGCGAGTATCCATTTGTCGTAATTTGCATCTCTGAACCACTCTGCGTATCTTCTGAAAGTTACATCTTTTGGTAGAATTTCATAGCCTCGCTCTGACAATATATGTTTTGTGAGGCTTATGGATTTTCCTATAGAAAATGAATTAGGGGATAAAAGTATTTTTAAAAATATTTTGACTTGTTCTTCATTTAATGATGTGTTGTATTCTTTGCTTGTTGAATATTTGTACTGTCCGACTAAAGCCGTCCAATCATCACTGAATTTAATCAGCGACCGCCATCTGTATAATGAGCCAAATGATATTCTACCCAAGGTTTTAAAAATGTTTTCGTGAAGAATTCCTGTGTTGTATAGTTCAACGAATTTCTTGTCGGAGTTAGCTTTTTCAATTTTATTCTTTTTGTAACTTCTTCTAAACTCAAGCCAGCACATTACTATATCGTATTTTGCAAGTGCTCTTTGTTTTTGAACTTGGGAGATTAATTTTTCCTGCTTAATATTTAAATTTTGTAATTCTATAATTTCGCCATCTACATAAGTTAAATCGTTATAATATTCTTTAATGTATTTAATTTGATATTCTTCCTCGAGTGAACTCAGTTTAATTTTATATGTTTTTCCGCCTCTGACTTTTTCAACCTTGTATTCGTATTTGTCTTGATTGAGCGAAAGTCGAATTCCTCGCTTGCTGATATTTTTCAACTTTGCAACCGTCTCAACATCAAGCCAAGTGTTTTCTGTATTAATATTATTAATGTTTGCCATATCTTGATTCCTCAACTTGGTTGCTCGCATTAAACGGCGTTTCGGTCTCGGACTACTCCGAGCCCTTCAGCCTCTGCTCGCAATCCGCTTGTTGTGAATGATAAATCGTTCATTCTCAAATTGGAACCGATTTGGGGGAAGTGTGTTCTTTCTGAAACAATAAAATTCATGTTAAATCTTTTATCAGTGTACTTGAAATAAAACCCATTATAGTGTATATTAAATAATATAATAACCACCATAAAGGGGTTTAAAATGAAAAAGACAACAGTTATTCCAATCCCTGTACAAAAAGCTTTAAAAACATTCGGCGCTAATTTAAAAGAAGCAAGAATAAAGCGCCGACTCACGATGAAGCTTGTCGCAGAACGTGCAGGTATAAAAACAGACACTTTATCTAAAGTTGAAAAGGGAAGTGTAACTGTTTCAATGGGTATTTATGCAAAAGTTTTATTTGTATTAGGTTTAGTAGAAAATATTTATGAAATTGCAAACCCCGACAAAGACGAAGTAGGGAAAATATTAGAAAGTGAAAACTTGCCCAAAAGGGTTCGTTATAAAAAACAAGAAAGCTGATGATTAACTATGGCTGATAAAAAAGTATTTGTATATATAAATATAAAAGGCGAAGATTTTTTCGTTGGCGAAATGTGGTCCCATTTTAAGAATGGCAAAGAAACGTCTACATTTGAATATGCAAATGAATGGTTAGCCAGAAAAGAATCATTTTCTCTTGAGCCTAATTTGTTTTTAGGCAAAGGGAAACAAACCACAAGGCAAGGGATAAAAATATTCGGTGCATTTGGAGATTCTGCTCCTGATACTTGGGGGCGAATTTTAATGCGAAGATATGAGTCTAAACTTGCAAAAGAAGAAGGTCGCGCATCTAAAACACTAAATGAAATTGATTATTTACTTGGGGTAAATGATTTAACAAGACAAGGTGCTTTAAGATTTAAAGATGCTGCGAGTGGCGAATTTTTAACAACAAAAAATGCCGACCCGATACCGCCATTGGTTGATATAAAAAAATTATTGGCGGCGGCGGAGAATATTGAAAATGACAATGAAAATTTTGAGGACATAAAACTTTTGCTTGCACCGGGTTCTTCTTTAGGTGGGGCAAGACCTAAAGCATCAGTTATTGATAAGCAAGGGAATCTTTGCATTGCGAAATTCCCCAAAAGCAGCGACACTCACAATTTAGTTTTATGGGAGGCAGTTGCACTAACTTTGGCAAAAAAGGCAGGGCTCAATACTCAAGAATGGAACTTAGAAAAAATCAGTAATAAAGACGTGATAATAATGAAAAGATTCGATAGAATCGGACAGATAAGAATCCCGTTCTTATCAGCTATGAGCATGTTAAATGCAATTGATAATGACGAAAGACATTATAGCTATTTGGAGATTGCAGATGTAATAAGAATGAATGGTTCTAATCCAAAAGCAGACTTAAAAGAATTATGGAAGAGAATAGTCTTTTCTATAATGATTTCAAATACTGACGATCACTTGAGAAATCACGGGTTTTTATATGACTCAGAAATGGGATGGAGGTTGTCCCCTGTTTATGACATCAACCCTAATCCTCAAAGTGCCGGGACTTTAACAACATTTATTTCAGAAAATGATAATTCTGCAAATATCGATTCCGCACTTGATGTTGCTTATTATTTTGATATAAAAGATGATGAAGCAAATGCGATTGTAAAAGAAATGCAGGTTCTAGTAAACGATTGGGAAAACATTGCAAAGTCATTTGGCATAAAGCGTTCTGAAATAGAACAAATGCGAAATGCTTTTAAATTCTCCGATTAATAATTAATTAAAACATTTGACTATTTTTTAAATTTACCGCTCGGTAATATTTGCATAAAAAGCCACAAAAACGATTTAATATTTCCCGTACGGTAAAATTATCATTTTATCCAAAATTAGGGGGAAGGCTAAAGATTTGTGTCCAAATTTAAACGAATATTTCGTTCTTCGATTACCTGATTTTTGATTTTTCGATTACCTGAGCATATTTATTTTTCATTTTGAAATGAATTTCAAGAAATCGGGCAAAAATTCGCACAAAAACTTCCTACTTAAAGGGTTTGAAGTTATATGATATAAATAACAGACAGAATGAGAATTCTCATTTTAGGTAATCGAAACAAGAGGGAAGTTACTTCCTCGTTTAAAAGCGGAAAAGGGCATTTTAAAAGCTTTGTAAACACTTCCTACTTTAAGGGGA